>JAADHA010000023.1 GCA_013152105.1 Oligoflexia bacterium
GGCAGCCCCGGCACTGGCATGCCCGGCTTCGGCGGGAAACTCCCGGGCCACTATGTCTTGGCTTCGTATCGCTACGTCGGGTGGGTACGCGCCCATCCCCCGGTGAATCCCCCCGGGCATCCCCCCGCATCTGCACAGTGAGCACACCGAGCGCCTGGCACCCGGGACCCACGGCTCAGAGCTCGAAGATCCCCGCAGCGTCCAAGGTCGCACCGAGCGTCCACGATCCATCCACCACCTGGGTAGCGGGCACCCGCCCCTCAAGCAGGAAGCCCTGGGCGCTCAGGCCGATCGACAGCCAGCGGGCCAAGGGCGCCGAGAGCTTGGTGTCGGCCAGGATCTTGAAGCGCAGATCGCTCGCGTCATCGGCCGAGGTGTTGGCGTAGACCGAGCCCTCGCTGTCCGTAGTCCAGGACAAGAAGCCCAGCGCGACCGAGGTGTCGAGCTCGGCCTTGCCCCCCCACTCGGTGGGCTTGGTCCGAAGCTGGGCCAGGTCGCGGTTTGCGAAGCCGCCAACGCGTAGGCCGGACAGGTGTCCCACGGCTGCGGCAGACAGGCCCAGCGCCAGCGAGAGATCGGACTGCAACCGGTTTTGCACACCAGAATCGTCGAGGGTCGGCGTGAACTCGCTGTCGTAGAGCAGCTCGCTATAGGGCGACCAGGTCAGCAGCGCTGTCGTCGAGAGCGTGGGTAGCCCGACCGATGTCGACGCCTTCCAATCATCCGAGGTCTCCTGCGAGTCGCTGCCGCTGGTCGACTGACTGGCGTAGCTGCTGCGATAGCGCAGATCCCAGGCCACACCCGGATCGTCGTACTCCAGCGCCAGGTCCGCGCTGGACGTCAGGGTAAAGCTGGACGGACTGGTCGCCAGCGTCTCAGGCACCAACTCAAAGGCGGGTTGGTCCGCCCCCTGGAAACGTGAAGCGGCCAGGGAGAGGGCCCGCACCCGAAGCAGCCACTCCGCGGGTTTCACGCTGGGGGCACTCTCCAAGAAGTCGCGAATCGCCTGGTCGGGATCGGCCTGGCCGGCGCGCACCCGCTTGAGAGAGTCGAGCACCGCGGCCCGAATCGTCCACGGGCGGCCTTGGGCCCCCCGCAAGACCGTCATCCCCTGAGGGTCCAGCGGTCCTGAAGCGGACACGCCCTGGAGGATGTCACCCAGCGAGGTCGCGACCCGCGTGCGGTCCGTGGTGACCACCCGGTAGGACCGCGTGGACTCGATGGCACGACCCCACACCAGGGGAGAATCGGCACCCGGCTGGGCCCCGCAGCTCACGGGCACCGCTCCATAGGCCCGGTCGAGCACGGTCTGCAGCTTGTCACCAGGCACCCGATACAGCTCGACGCGGTCCAGCATGGCCAGGTATTCCACGGCCGTCAGCTCGCTGATCGGGCCGGGAACGCGAGTCGGGGCCGGGATCTCCCGCAGCAGCACCGTGTCCGCGTGGGTGGCCCGGCGCAGTGCCTGGCAGACCAGCTCGGTCCAGCCGTCCGCGGTCCATGCATGGGAAGGCGCGTCAGGGTCCGCAGCCGGCACCAGCGGCTGGTCGAGGGGCGGGTAGACTTGCGCGCGCGTCTTCGTGATGGCGGCGCTGAGATCTGGATCGACCGGCAGCTCAGGGCCGACCAGGCGAGGCGTGGACCGGACCGCGACCAGCGATCCGCTGGAGTCAAAGCTGAGATCAGCGGTCGCCAAGCCATCCAGGCTCAAGGTCAGCGGCGCTCCTTGTTCCCCCGCCGACAAGGGCCTCAGAGCGGCTTCGTGCTGCCGCACCCGAAAGGTCGCGAAGGTCGGGTCCCCCAGCAACAGGTCCACCCCACGCACCCGGCGGCGCAGCTCAGCCTGCACCGCACCGCTGGCTGTGGTCAAGATCACCACGGCGTCTGGCGGGTCCGCGCCAGCGACCAGCTCGTCCACGGTCGCCTGCACGGCCGAGACCGGATCGGTGATGGACACGGCTTCGTCATCGAGTTCTGGGATCCAGATCGCCACGGACGGGTCGATCACCCCCACAAAAGCCACCCGAAGCGGGCCCTGCGCACTGTCGACCGTCACGACCCGGTGGTCGGGCAGCTCCAGCTCGGCGGGCGCGTCCCAGTTCGTCGCCAGGTAGGGCAGCGGGTGCTGGGCCAGCTCCTTGATGAAGCTCTTCGCCCCCATCGCCAGTTCGGTCTCTCCGGGCACGAGCGCGGCGGGGGAGAGGCCCAGAAGCATCTGCCAGGACAAGGGCCGGTGCAGCGAGAGGCGGTCATTGCGAGCGCTGCTGACCCCGTCGAGGAAGTTCCCGGCGTCAACGTAGATCGCGTCCGGCTGGTCCGCGAGCAGGCGACGGGCTTCAGTGGTCAGACGACTGGCCTCTTGGATGGGTGCTGCGGCCACGATGAAGCGACGAGAGGGTTCCTCTTCGGCCCACCGCCCCATCAGGGCCATGCGCAGCTCCCAATCAGCCAAAGCCCAGCTCCGGGGCAAGCCCACCGAGGGGCCGACCAGGATCAACGCGATCCCGTCACCGCTCGTACAGCTTCGCAAGCCGACGGTCTCTCTGCTCAGGCCACGCTCAGCCAGGGCATCGAGCAGGCTGGAATCACCTGGCTGGGACATCACCAGCAGCTCGGTGCGAGTGCGGATCCCTGGTCGAAGCTCGGGTTCGCCACAGGCAACGCCGCTACCATCCAGCGCCGCCACCACAGACCTCACCGAGCGATCCGCCGCCAACAGCGTCCAGGGTCCCTGCGCCGCCGCACCATGGGTGATCGCCAGCTCGGCCAGGTGGCCGTCCAGGGACGCGTCCGCGGTCCACAGCTCGCGCACGATGGACAGAGGGTAGTCGCCAGCGCCGACCCCGCCCAGGCCGCCGGTGTAGACCAGGTGAAGCTCGGCTGGAGCAGCGGGCGCGTCCACGACGGGCGCGTCCACAGCGGGCGCATCCACAGCAGGAGGATCGCCAGCGTGGGCGCTGGCCACATACAGCAGGGTGCCGATCACAACCAGGGAAGCGAGCATGCGGGCAACTCCGGGCTGGGCCTGTAGCCGACAAGGAGGGCTCAGGCAGACTAGCCCAGCAGCTCCTTCATCCGCTTGCCCATCTCGGCCGGCGAGCGGACGACATGGACGCCCGCCGACTCCATGGCCTGGTACTTGGCTTCGGCTGTGCCCTGACCACCGGAGATGATGGCGCCAGCGTGCCCCATACGACGTCCCGGAGGCGCGGTCGCGCCAGCGATGAAGCCAACAATGGGCTTGGCCATATTGTCCTTGACCCAGGCGCAGGCTTCTTCTTCAGCGGAACCGCCGATCTCGCCGATCATGATCACCGCGTCCGTGTCCGGATCGTCGTTGAAGAGCTTCAAGGCGTCGATGTGCTTGGTTCCGATGATCGGATCACCGCCGATTCCAAGGCAGGTGCTCTGCCCCAGGCCCGCAGCCGTGAGCTGGCCGACCGCTTCATAGGTCAGCGTACCCGAGCGGCTGATGACCCCGACCCGACCCGGCACGTGGATGTGCCCCGGCATGATGCCGATCTTGCACTGCCCCGGCGTGATGACGCCCGGACAGTTGGGACCGATCAAGGTGGCGTCCGTGCCCTGCAGGTATCGCCAGACCCAGACCATATCGTTGGCGGGGATCCCCTCGGTGATGGCGACAATGACCTTGATGCCAGCGTCGGCGGCTTCGCAGATCGCGTCTGCCGCGAAGGGCGGCGGGACGAAGATCATGCTGGCATCGGCACCGGTCTCGGCCACGGCGTCGACTACGGTGTTGAAGACCGGGACCTTGTCATCGAACAGCATTCCGCCCTTGCCGGGGGTCACGCCACCGACCAGATTGGTGCCGTATTCCATGCACATGCGGCTGTGGAAGGCGCCGGCTGATCCGGTGATGCCCTGGGTGATGAGGCGGGTGTCCTTGTTGACGAGAATAGCCATGAGGACCTCCTTATTGGCTGACGGCCGCGACGACCTTTTCGGCGGCGTCGGCCAGGGTGTCGGCAGGGATGATGGCCAGGCCAGAGTCGGCCAGGATCTGCTTGCCTTGTTCGGCGTTCGTACCAGCCAGGCGGACGATCAAGGGCACCTTGAGCCCAGCCTCGGCCACCGCCGCGACCACGCCCTGGGCGATGACATCACAGCGCATGATGCCGCCGAAGATGTTGACCATCACCGCCTGGACCGACGGGTCGCGGGTGATGATCTGCAACGCGGCCTTGACCTGGTCCCGCTGGGCACCGCCACCGACATCCAGGAAGTTCGCCGGCTCGCCGCCGTAGAACTTGATGATGTCCATCGTCGCCATGGCCAGGCCGGCCCCGTTCACCATGCAGCCGATGTTGCCATCGAGCTTGATGAAGTTGAGGTGGTACTTGCTGGCCTCGGTCTCAGAGGTGTCATCCTCACTGGCGTCGTACCAGCCCAGGATCTCCTTCTGCCGGAACAGGGCGTTGTCGTCAATGGTGACCTTTGCGTCCAGGGCCACGACATCACCCTGCGAACTCACGATCATCGGGTTGATCTCGACCAGGCTGGCGTCGGCCGCCAGGTAGGTCTGGTAGAGCCCCTTGAACAGCTTGACCGCACCCTTGAATGCCTTGCCGGACAGACCCAGCTTGAAGGCCATCTGGCGACACTGCCAGTCCCCCAGGCCGACGACGGAGTCAGCCCAGACCTTGTGGATGGCGCCCGGGTTGGTGGCCGCGACCTCTTCGATCTCGGTCCCACCTTCCGTGCTGGCCATCAACACCAGTCGACTGGTCTGGCGGTCCAGCAGCACGGCGACGTACAGCTCGGTGGCGATGTCAGCGCCGGTCGTGACCAGGACGGTCTTGACCTTGACCCCATCCAAGCCGGTCTGCTTGGTGACCAGCGTGTGGCCCAACATCATCTCGGCAGCCGCTTGGACCTTGGCTACGGCCTGTTCATGCGTGTCGCCCCCACAGAGCTGCACCCCGCCCTTGCCTGGCACATCGCCGGCACCGGCCACCACCATCTGCAGGGTCTGCTGGTCCGCGATCTCCTTGAAGCGACCCTTGCCACGCCCACCGGCATGCACCATGGCCTTGACGACGAAGAAGTCGCCACCGAGTTCAGTGGCCGCGGCCACCGCATCAGCGACGTTGTGTGCGGCCTTTCCGGGAGGGACTGGCACGCCCTGTCGACGAAGCAGCTCCTTGCCTTGGTACTCATGAAGCTTCATGTCCGGGTCCTCACAGGTTTTCGATGATGGCGGTACCGAACTCGCTGCACTTGAGCTTGGTGGCGCCTTGCATCAGGCGGTGAAAGTCGTAGGTGACGCGTTTCTGGGCGATGCAGCGCTCGATGCCGGCGACGATGAGCTTGCCGGCTTCGCCCCAGCCCATCCGGTCCAACATCATGACGCCCGACAAGATCTGACTGGAGGGGTTGACCTTGTCCATGCCGGTGTACTTCGGGGCGGTCCCGTGGGTCGCCTCGTAGATGCTGATTCCGGTCTCGTAGTTGAGGTTCGCGCCGGGGGCGATGCCGATCCCGCCGACCTGGGCTGCCAGGGCGTCGCTGATGTAGTCGCCGTTGAGGTTGAGGGTCGTGATCACGCTGTACTCGGCCGGCCGCAGCAGGATCTGCTGAAGCATCGCGTCGGCGATGACATCCTTGACGATGACCTGGTGACCATCATCGCCCGTCACCAGGGTCCAGGGACCGCCGTCGATGAGCTGTCCGCCGAAGCCTTCTCGGGCCACCTGGTAGCCCCAGTCGCGGAAGCCACCTTCGGTGTACTTCATGATGTTGCCCTTGTGCACGATGGCGACGCTGGGCAGCTTGTGGTCCAGGGCGTGCTGGATCGCCGCGCGCACGATGCGGGCCGTGCCTTCTTGGCTGACCGGCTTGACGCCGATGCCGCTGGTCTCTGGGAAACGGATGTTCGTGACGCCCATATCATTGACCAGGAAATCGATCACCTTCTTGACTTCGTCGGTGCCCTCTTGCCACTCGATGCCAGCGTAGATGTCCTCTGTGTTTTCGCGAAAGATCACCATGTCGACCAGCTCGGGATGCTTCACCGGGCTGGGCACGCCTTCGAGCCAGCGGACGGGACGCACACAGGCATACAAGTCCAGCTTCTGCCGCAGCGCGACATTCAGGCTGCGAAAGCCACCGCCGACCGGCGTGGTCAGCGGCCCCTTGATCGACAGCTTGTAGTCGCGGATCGCGGCCAGCGTCTCTTCGGGTAGCCACTCGCCGAACTTTTCATTGGCCTTCTCTCCAGCGTAGACTTCGAACCAGTGGATCTTGCGCTTGCCGCCATAGGCTTTCTCCACCGCTGCGTCGAAGACGCGCACCGACGCAGCCCAGATGTCGGGGCCTACGCCATCGCCCTGCAAGAAGGGGATGATGGGGTCATCGGGAATGAGCAGCTTGCCGTCGGCTTGGACGGTGATCTTGGAACCCGTGCTGGGTGGAGAGAGCTGGCTATATGTGGCCACGAGAGCCTCCAGAGGTTCTGGGTTGAGAGTGTCAGGCACGCGACGAGGCCCGCCGCAGGGTGTCGCGACGGGCCTCGATTGTGAACCTGGGCTACTGCAGACGCCGCGGGTCCTGACCCTCGGCGATGTACTTGCAGCGGTAGATGGGCACGCCCCGACCGCCACGGAAGTTGACACGCTCGTCGACGATCTGGGCAGCGATGCCGGCGATGCGGCTGAAACCGAACAGCACCGTGTAGTAGTCGCTGTCCGTCATGCCGCTGGCATTGAGCAGGGTGCCGCTGACCGCATCGACGTTGGGGTATGGGTTCGAGATCTTGGGGTTTTCCTTGAGCACTTTCACCGCGACCGTGCGCATGACCAGGGCCGTCTGGAACAGCGGGTCGTCCCCGCAAATCTTCTGGCCCAGTTCGTACTGAATCCGAGCGCGTGGGTCTTCGGCCCGCAGGACGGCGTGTCCGAAGCCGAAGATCTTGCCGCCACCGGCCAGGGTCTTGCGGGCGAAAGCTTCGATAGCAGCCGGGTCGGTGCTGCCGACGGACCGAACGAAGTTCAGGCACTCCTGGTTTGCACGCCCGTGCAGCGGCCCGTAGAGCCCGGCCATGGCCGCCACCATGCTGGCGTAGACATCGGCGTGTCCGCTGGCGACGGCCTTGCCTGCAAAGGTCGAGAGGTTGCCACCCCCGTGATCCATATGGAGCACGTAGAAGACGCGCAGGAGCCGGCGCAGCTTGTCGGCGTCCGCACCCGGAACGCCCATCTGGTGGACGCAGTTCTCGACCAGCCCGAGTTCGGGGCGAGACGCGATGGGGGCGCCCCAACCGCTGCGCAGGCGAAAGACGTTGGCGACCAGGGTCGGTGAGCGGGCGATCAGGTTCAAGGCGTCTTCACGCCAGTCCCCAGTCTTGCCGGTCATGCCCAACAAGACCAGACCGGCGAGCAGCCACTCCATCGGGTGGCCGTCCTTGGGGAGCTGCGAGAGCAGGTCGATGACCTTCGGATCGACCACCGAGCGTTCGGCCAGGTCTGCCTTGAAGGCGACGAGTTGGTCGTCGGTCGGCAGATCCTTGTGGAACATCAGGTAGACGACCGCTTCGGGATCCAGGTAGGCGAGGTCCCCGACCGGGTACCCGTCATAGGACACCCCGTCCTGGGGACTGACCTTGCTGGTGCGCACCGTACCCACCGGAAAACCCCGTAGGCCGGTGTTGAGGTGGGCGTTTGTCACTTCGAAGAGGACCTTCGTGCCGTCGTTGATCATGACTGCCTTCCATGCCAAGAGGGATCGCGTAGCTATCGCGGCCGACCGGCCGCGGCCATTCGTTGGCCAGCGACAGATTGTACGCGGGCGGGGGGCCGCGGTTCCATCGGGGTCCTTCAAGCCGCCGGCCAAGGGAATCCAGCAGGTGCCGCCACGCGTTAACGGGTGCCGTCTTCGATCTCACGCGTACTCCAGCAGGAGAAAACGACATGCTCGGAAGCCTCATCGTCGCCTTGGCCCTGGCCACCAGCCCAGCGCAAGCGTCATCCATTCCGCACGCGAACTTCGACCTGAAGCTGGATGAGTACACCATCCAGTCCCAGGACTACCGCTTCCCCAGCGGACTGCGGGTTCTTTTCCAGGAAGACCACACCCAGCCGATCGTCTCCATCACCAACTGGCTGGACCGGGGATCCCTCTACGACGGCACCAACGCCGCTGGCGAGTCAACCGAGGGCCTGGCCCACGAAATCGAGCACCTCAACTTTCGGGCAAGGCACGACACCGGGCTCAAGAACTGGGATGTCATCAACCAACTTGGCGGCATCCTCAACGCCTCTACCTCGCGCGAGTGGACCAACTACATGACCGTCGCGCCCGTGGACGCGACGATCCCGCTGATGCGGATCGAAGCGCTGCGCCTCGCGGACACTCTAGAGGGTGTCACGGCTGACGATGTCGAAGCCGAGAAGTCCATCGTCCGCAACGAACTGCGCATGGGCTACGAGATGGGCGCCAACGGCTCGCCGGCCTTCCGCACCGCCTTGCTCTACCTGCCCAAGCTGCTCTTTCCGCCCGGCTACCCCTACCAGAACACAACCATCGGCTCTCACGAGACGATCTCGCACATCGATCTGGCCTCGGCCCAGCGCTTCGTCCATGACAACTATCGCCCCGAGTTCAGCACCATCGCGGTGGTGGGTGACCTGGACCTGCAGCACGGCAACGGCATGGGGATGATCTTCGAAGCATTCCAGGACGTCGAGTGGCTGCTGATGGCCCCCGACGACGCAGAAGCGTACAAGAAACTCACCACGCTCGACGACAAACGCGCCTTCATGAACGATGTCTGGCTGCCCAAGCTCAAGGCATTCCTTGAAAAGACCATGACGGAAGCGGCAAAGCCGCGGGTCCATTGTGACGCGCGCCCCGAACCGCCCCCCCTCTTCGACGCCAAGACCATCACGGTCCAGGGGATGGTGGACAACCCGACGGCGGTCGTCGCCTGGTCCCTGCCCGGCGGCTACTGCAGCGACGACACGCTCAAGTACGTGCTGTCCTCGATGTTGCAGAACTCGATCGCCTACATCCTCGACCCCACCTACGACCCGCTGGACGAAAACCAGGAGATCGAGGGCGTCGGCTGCTCCGCGGACATCGACCGGCAGGCGACCCAGTTGGTCTGTGTCATCGAACAAGGCTCGGCCAGCAAGCTCGCACCCGAGAAGCTCATCTCCCGCGCCGCCGACGCCGTCTACAGGGTCTGGGCACCGGTCGATCCCGGCACCGCCAACGCCCAGGCGCTGAACAACAGCTTCGCCCAGGCGCGCCTGTCTTTCATGTCCAGCACCCTGAGCCAGACCGACAACATCGCCAGCCTGTACGGGCGCTCCTTCTTCGTCAGCCAGCACGCCCACTACACCGGCAGCCCCAACTACTTCTCGGACTCGATCCGCGACTTCAGCGGCATCGCCCTGTCACCAGTCCAAAAGATGGCCCAGAAGTACCTGACCCGCGACCGCATGGCCAGCATGATCATCGAGCCCATGGACGAAGAAAAGCGCGAGCAGATCGAGGCCAGCTCCAGCACGGCGGACAAGAGCAACAAGGTCAGCGCCAACCACCGGGCCAAGGAAGACAGCAGCCGCCAGCTCTTCTCGACCGAGTCCCTGACGCCAGAAGCGATCGAGCGCGTCACCGTCATGCCGGACATCAACGAGATGCGCACCGTTACCCTGGACAATGGGCTGGACGTGGTCATCATGAACCACGGCGAAGCTCCCCTGGTAAAGGTCGGCCTTCGGGTCAACGGCAGTGGCGCCGAAGAGCCTGTTCACGGTCTCAATCGTCTCGCCAACGCGCTCAACATCACCGGCGAGACCACCACCGAAGACCCGACCGCCCAGACCCTCAAAGTCGCCGGCTCTGTCGGCTACCTCGATGGCAACACCCTCTACGCCAGCGGCAGCTCAGGCAACCTCGACGCCCTGCTCGAAAAGGTCCGCTGGCATGTCCAGGACTACGACTGGCAGATGGCCCGCAAGGCGCAACTGCTGAAGAAGTGGGCCAGCTCCGCAAAGAACGATGGCGACGAACCCGAGACTTGGGCCAGCCGTATGCGTGGTGAGCGGGTGCTGGTCGGATCTCCCTATGGCGAGTGGACGACCCCCGAAGAATACCAAGCGATGTCCAGTATCGGCCTCGCCGATATCAAGAATTGGATCTTCAAGAAGTGGCAGCCGGCCAACGCCTATCTGGTCGTCGTCGGCAAGATCGACGACATGGATGCGGCCGAGAAGCTGGTCCATGACTACTTTGACTCGTGGAAATATCGGGGGGGTTCCGAACCGGGCGCCATCCCACCCATCCCCGCCCCAACGGCCCAACCCGACCGCCAGGTGCTGTTGTTCGACAAGCCGGTCGCGACCCAGTCCAAGGTCACCCTGGCCTGCCAGCTTCGCCGCGACAGCGACAGCGACGATGCCCGCACCATGGTCATCGGAAAGGCTTTGACCTTCTACGCCTTCGAGCGTCTGCGCGAAGAGAAGGGCCTGACCTATGGCGCCTACGCCTACCCTCGCATGATGCGCGGCAACACCACCGAGCTCTTCATCAGCTCGGTCATCCAGAACAACGGCGCCGCCTTTGGTGTCAAGACCATGCTCGACATCGTGGCAGAAGCCAAGGCGGGGCTGCCAAAGGGCCTCATCGCCACCAACAAGTGGAATGTAGGCCGCACCATGGTCAGCACGCAGCAGTCCGGCGACCAGATGCTGTCGACCATCCTGGGCGCGACTCGGGAAAACCTGTCCTACTTCGAACACTTCCCCAAGGATCTGGCGTCGATCGACGCCGCGTCCATCGAAGAAGCCATGACCCCCTGCGCCGGTCACGAGGTCGTGACCGTCGTCGGACCACTCGACGAATTGCAGCCGCAGTTCGACGACGCTGGAATTCCCTATGAAGTCGTCGACTGGGAAGCGCTGTATACCGCACAGCTCGACAAGGGTGAGCTCAAGAAGTACCAGAAGAAGAAGGCCGAAGACGCCAAGAAGAAGGCCGAGAAGAACGCGAGCAAGACCGACGCGGGCAAGACCGACGCGGGCAAGACCGACGCCAAGTAGGCGACGCACGCAGTCGACAAAACATGGGGCACTACGCTACAGTGTGGCGATTCGCTACACCAGAATGCCACACCCCACCCGCCATCGCCCCATGTGGGCACCCTTGCGCTGGCACGTCCCTTGCTTGGCGACCGGGCAGCAGCCGACCCTCGACTGCAATCCCCCGCCAACCACAGGAAGACCCGTGACCATTCACGCACGCGTACGTGTCGGCGACCTCATGGAGGAGCACCCGGAGGTCGATGAAGTCTTGGAGAACTACGATATCGAGGCGACCGACGAGGTCATGGCGATGACCCTCAAGCAGCTCTGCCGTTCAGAGGGGGTGAACTACTGGGAGATCAAGGCGGACATCGTCGAGGCGGTGGGCTGGGACGGCTCGGCCGAGTATGACGCCAGCGACGACGAAGACGACGAGGATGATTGGCTCGATAACGACGACGACAAGGACCAGGATGAGGACATCCCAGATGCCGATGTCGACCCTGACGATGACGGCGACGACGACGACGACGACGATGATGATGACTGAGCCGAGCGTCCGCCGGGCCCGCCCTCCAAGGCCCCGGCCCGCACAACAGCGGCTGGGTCCTGGTAGCTCCAGATGAATCGTCCGGGCTGCTGGTAATGGACGCTCGCGGTCGCTTGCTGCTGATCGATGACCAGACGGGCGAGACCGCGCGCATCATCCCCTCCCTCCGCCAACGGGGCTACCGCATCGCCACGGCGAGCACGGTGGAGCGGGCGGTACGCCAGGTGACTCGGGACCGCTGGGATTGTCTTCTCGTGGGACCAAGCCCAGGTGGGGCCGACCCAATCGACGCGCTCAGGCAGCTCTCAACCGCCACGGATGCACCAATCCTGTTGCTGGCACCCGGCTCCAGCCCCGAGCTGTTCGACCAGGCGACCCGCACCGGTGCCTTCGCCGTCCTGTCCACCCCCACGGACCCACATGCCCTTGACCTGACCCTGGACCGCGCGCTGGAGCATGTCGCCCTGCGCCGCGAGCTGGAGCGACTCGAAGAGGTCGTCCGCTCGTCGGGACCCTTCGAAGGCCTGCTGGGCACAAGCCCGGCCATGCAGCGGCTCTACACGGTCCTCGAGAGAGCGGCTGAGAGCAGCGTTCCCGTCTTGCTCACCGGCGAGAGCGGGACCGGCAAGGAGCTGGTCGCCCGCGCCCTGCACCAGCGGGGTGCCCGTTCATCGGGACCCTTCGTCCCGGTAAACCTGGCCGCCATTCCCGATGGCCTGCTGGAGAGCGAGCTGTTCGGCCACGCACGAGGCGCCTTCACGGATGCGCGCAGCGCCCGCCGCGGGCTCTTCTCCCAGGCAAACGGCGGGACGCTCTTCCTGGACGAGGTCGGCGAGCTGTCAACCGCGCTGCAGCCCAAGCTTCTTCGCGCCCTGCAAGAGCGCACGGTACGCCCGGTTGGTGGCGACCACGAGATCCCGTTTGACGCACGCATCGTGGCCGCAACCAACCAGGACGTGCAGCACATGGTCTCCCAGGGCACCATGCGGCGCGATGTCTACTACCGACTGGCTGTGATCCAGGTGGAGCTTCCGCCCCTGCGCGCCCGCGGCGGAGACGTCCTGGTGCTGGCGGAACACTTCCTGTCCGAT
>JAADHA010000590.1 GCA_013152105.1 Oligoflexia bacterium
CCGCCCGTCAGGCGGCGAAGATGGGGGGGAGGGCCCGTGTCGGGCCCGGACAGGGGGGGAAGAATCTGTCTTCCCCCCAAAAAAGGGGCGAGGTCATGAGGCCGGCCCGTGGCCGGTCTTATGACCGAAGCCGCTGACTGCGAAGCACCCGTTCATTCGTGACGGCTGACCGCCTGGGGCCTGGACCGGTCGGGTAGCCGTGGCACTGAGCCCCAAGCTAGGCTAGGTCCCTGGCCCCAACGGGTGCACAGCGCCCGGATTCGACCTGTGGGGAAGCCGTGACCACGCCCGTCCACCGATCACTTGAGCCTGGCTCGCCTGAATTCGACGACCTCGCCTCACGGGACTTCCTGCGAGCCCAGGTGGCGGCTGACCTGGCCCACGCTCGATATGGCGGTCAAATCGTCACCCGCTTCCCCCCAGAACCCAACGGCTATCTGCACATTGGTCATGCAAAGGCCATCGTAGTGAACTTCGGCATCGCGCGGGACTTCGGCGGACGCTGTCACCTGCGCATGGACGACACGAACCCGACCACAGAGTCGCTGGAATACGCGGAGAACATCGCCGCCGATGTGCGATGGCTGGGCTTCGATCCCGGCGAAAAAATGTACTTCGCCAGCGATATGTACGGGCAGCTCTACGATCTGGCCGAACGATTGGTGAAAAGGGGCTTGGCCTATGTGGACACCTCGACCGAAGCCGAGATCCGCGAGCTGCGCGGCACTGTCACACAGCCCGGTCGCGCCAGCCCTGACCGAGACCGTCCCATCGCGCAGAACCTGGACTTGTTTCGGAGAATGCGAACTGGCGACTTCCCGGACGGCAGTCACGTCTTGCGGGCCAAGCTGGACCTGGCAGCCCCCAATATGGTGCTGCGCGATCCCATCCTCTACCGGATCAAGCACGCCCACCACTATCGGACCGGTGACGACTGGTGCATCTACCCGATGTACGACTTCGCCCACTGCCTGGGGGACGCACTCGAGGGCGTGACCCACAGCATCTGCACGCTGGAATTCGAAAACAACCGCGCGCTCTACGACTGGGTGATCGCCGCGACCCAGGTCAGCCCTCCCGAACAGCGCCCCAAGCAATACGAGATGGCCCGTCTGGAGATCGAGTACATCATCACCAGCAAGCGACGCCTCAAGCAACTGGTGGATAACGGCATCGTCGACGGCTGGGACGATCCCCGTATGCCGACGTTGGCGGGACTGCGGCGACGGGGAGTCCCACCAGAAGCCCTGGTCGCGTTCATCGAACGGGTCGGCGTGGCCAAGACCAACAGCCGAGTCGAGTACGCCCTGTTCGAACACACGATCCGCGACCACTTGAACACCAAGGCGCCGCGGCTCATGGGGGTCACAGACCCGCTCGAGCTGGTCGTCGAGGACTGGCCCGCGGACCAGGTCGATCGGCTGAGTGATGTGCCGTGGTTCCCGGACGAGGCACAGCAGGGTACGCGGACCGTTTCCTTCGGTCGGCGCCTGTGGATCGAGCGAGCGGACTTTGCCGTGGATCCACCCAAGGGCTTCAAGCGGCTGGTCCCAGGCGGCGAGGTCCGCCTGCTGCACGGCTACGCGGTGCGCCACACTGGCCACACCCTCGACGCCAACGGGCGCGTAAGCCAGGTACGGGTGTCGGTGGACCGGGACACCCGCCGCGGCGATGTCGACCGCCGAATGGGCAGCATCCACTGGGTCCACGCCGACACCGCCGTGCCAGTCGAGCTGCGGCTCTACGACCGCCTCTTCCTGTCACCTACCCCGACCCTGGACCCCGAAGGCCGCGCCATCGTCGACCTGGTCGACCCCGACAGCCTGCGGATCTGCCACGGCTATGTCGAGCCCGCGGTGATGGACGCCGGGCCCCGAATGCAGCTCATGCGGACCGGCTACTTCGCCGTGGATCCGGACAGCGACACCGACCAGGACGGCAGACCCAGGGTCGGCGGCAAGCTGGTCCTCAACCGTACGGTCGCCCTCAAGGATGGGTGGGGACGGCGCAAGCGGCCAGCACCTCAGCCGATACCCAAGGCTGATCCCTTGGGCAGCAGCGGCGACACAGACCGTCGCAAGCGAAAGAAGCGTCCTCACAGCGAACTACGCGCCCAGGCACGTGCCGCTGATCCCGCCCTCCAAGCGGCGTACGACCGCTTCCTGGCCGCGGGTCTGGCTCCGGCCGAGGCCGATGTGCTCTCGGCTGACACCGCCACGGTCGCCTTCGTCGACGCCGCGGGCGCAAGCAGCGGAGACCTTCCCGCCGCGGCTCGCTTCATCGTCCACGAGCTCCGCGGCGCGATGCAGGGAGACGATCTCGGCGAACTGAAGACGGACGGCCAGGCGATCGGCGCCCTGGTGAAGATGCTCCTGGCGGGCACCCTGACCAGCCGGGCGGCCAAGACCGTGGTGGACGAGCTGCTGGCCAAGGGCGGAGACCCGGCGACCGTGGTCGCTGAACGCGGCCTCTCCAGCTTGCGCGATGACGACGCCGTGCGGGTCAGTGTCCAAGCCGTGCTCGACGCCCATTCCGACGAAGTGGCGCGCTATCGAGCGGGCGAACACAAGCTCCAGGGCTTCTTCATGGGGCAGCTCATGCGGGCCACTCGGGGCAAGGTCGACCCCAAGCTGGCGCGGGCGATCCTGCTGAAGCTGCTTGCCGTGTGAGCGCGATCACGCCAGATCCGGTGGCCCTGGCGGCTGCGACCGATATCGACATCGGGTCGGCTGAGCGTGTGCTCGCTTGGCTTGCTGGCCGGTCCACGTCGGTGATCGGCGAGTACAGCGCGGCCAACACCTTTGTCTTCGACCAGGAAGACCCGCCGCAGCCGCCGCCCGACGTCCAGGGCCTCACGCCGGACCAGCGCTACGAAGACCAGGGCTTGCTGGGCCGAGGGGGCATGGGAGAGGTTCGTCGGGTGTATGACCGCCAACTCAGGCGCTCCATCGCGATGAAGATCCTCCACAAGAACACGCATCGTGCGGTCGACCGCTTCCTGGGCGAAGCTCGCGTGATCGCGGGGCTGCAGCATCCCGGTGTCTTGCCGGTCCACGAGATCGGTCGGCTGCCGGACGGTCGGGTCTACTTCACGATGCAGGAGATCCGTGGGCAGACCCTGCGCCACCACGTGCGCGAGGTCCACCACGCCACGGACAACCACTGGCGAGCGACCGCCGATGGCTGGACTTTTCGTCGCCTGATCGCGGCCTTTCACGCGGCCTGTTCGACGATCGCCTACAGCCACGGCGAAGGGATGGTCCACCGGGACCTCAAGCCCCAGAACATCATGGTCGGTGCCCACGACGAAGTGCTGGTGGTGGACTGGGGACTGGCGCGCGCGGCGGGCAGCCCGGGGGTGCCGGGTCGCATCGTGGGGACTCCCGCCTACCTCGCTCCTGAGCTGCTCCACACCGATTGCCCGCCGGTCGACCCCCGATCCGATGTCTACGCACTGGGCGCTGTGCTC
Source organism: Oligoflexia bacterium (assembly GCA_013152105.1). Taxonomy (GTDB): domain Bacteria; phylum Myxococcota_A; class UBA796; order UBA796; family UBA2385; genus UBA2385. The sequence goes on from JAADHA010000590.1 coordinate 3,470, forward strand.
TACGTCATCCTCACCAACCACTCGCCCTTCCATGGCGGCGACGCCCAGGCGATCATCGAGGCCGTCCGCCAGGGCCCCTCGCCCGTCCCCGAGGCTGGCCTGCCCTTGCCCGAAGAGCTGATCGAACTCTGTGTGCGCGCCATGGCTCGGGACCCGAACGCGCGGATCGGCCACGCTGGCGTCCTCGCCGTGGCGGTGCGGACCTGGCTCGACGGCGCCCACCAGCGCGAACAGGCCCAAGCCCTGGTGACCCAGGCCCGAGCCACCCTGCCCGAGGCGGCGGCCCTGCGCGCCCGAGC
>JAADHA010000075.1:0-994 GCA_013152105.1 Oligoflexia bacterium
GGAGAAGAGCTGGGCGAGGTGCGCTTGGCAATGCCAGGCGAGCACAACGTACTCAACGCCCTGGCCGCCATCGCGGTCGGCCTGGATCTGGGCCTGAGTTTTTCGCAGCTTCAGACCAGCCTGGACGGCTTTCAAGGGGTCGACCGCCGCTTCAGTCTGCGAGCGGAGCTGCGCACTGCTGCCGACCAGCAGCCCATCACCATCATCGACGATTATGGTCACCACCCCGCCGAGATCCGCGCGACCCTTCGCGCGGCCAGCGGTGCCTGGCCCCATCGCCGCGTCCTCGCCGTCGTCCAGCCTCACCGCTACACGCGCGTGCGAGACCTCTTCGATGACTTCGTGCGAGCCTTCAACCAAGCCGGTCACGTCGTGCTCTGCCCGATCTATCGTGCCGGCGAGCAGCCGATCGAGGGGATCGACCACCACCGCCTGGGGGCCGCCATGCGCGAGCACGGTCACCGCAGCGTCGCGGTCGTCGACAGCCTGGACCAGGCCGTCGCCCACCTGCTGGAACAGGTGCGGCCCGGCGATGTCGTCATCACCCTGGGTGCCGGCGACGTCAACCGCGTCTGCGCGAGCTTGGCCAGCAGCCTGCAGCCGGGCTGGGACGGGACGAGCGGTGGCTGATCCGGTCTCGCCGGCCCTGTTGGATGCGCTGGAGCGGATCGAGGGCGTGTTCGTGCGTACCAACGAGCCCATGGCGGCCCACATCCCGCTGCGTTGCGGTGGACCCGCCGAGGTCTGGGCCATCGTCGAGGACGAGGCCGCCTTGCGCCTGGCCCTGGCGGCCGCCCGCAAGGCTGGCCAGCGCTGGTGGATCTGCTGGCCCTTTCACGAGGTGCTGGTGCGCGACGGTGGCGTGCGTGGGCTGGTTCTTCGCCCGGGCCGCGGCTTTGAGGGCGCCGTCTTGCTCCCCCCCGACGACCAGGGTCCGGCTCGCTTGCGGCTGGGGTCCGCCACACCTTGGGCTGCGGCTCGTGTCGCCCTCGAC
>JAADHA010000075.1:1048-13632 GCA_013152105.1 Oligoflexia bacterium
GCGAACTGGGCGGGTTGCCCTGGCGGTCTGTTGCAGTCCGGTGAACCGGCGGTGCTCCAGGGATTGTGCCACGCTATCACCTGGCGCAAGGGGCGGGGAACGCAGCGCACCGTTGTCGTCGACGGGGAGGCCCCACCGCCGTGCCCGCGGGTGGCTGTCACGCTCTGTGTCGAGATCCCGCTTGTCGGGTCACCGGACGCCACTCGCTCGAAGCAGCGCTCGAAGCCTCGCTCGAAGCTACACCCCACGCCCGCGCCCGCCCATCCGCCGCCCGGTGGACTCTTCGCCGATGACGGACCCCTGCGAGCCGGTCCACAGGTCGCCGCGACGGGTCTGCTCGGCACGCGCCTGCGAAGCTGGCGTCTGTCCGCGGTCGAGCCCGGGACCCTGGTCAACACTGGCGGCGGCGATTGTGCCTCGGCCCTCTTGCTGGCCAAGAGCGCCGCGGAGCTCGCCAGACGCCGTCGCGGTGCCGTGCTCGACATTCGCCTCCCGCTGGTCGGCTTCGACGGCCCTCCCACTCGCCACAGGAAGACCTGGTGTCCATCTTGACTACGCTGCACCCACCCCTTCGAGAGTCCGGCCACGGCCGGGTCGGTGTCCTGATGGGTGGTCTGTCCACTGAACGTGATGTCTCTCTCAAGTCTGGTCGGGCCGTGCTGGCGGCCCTGCTGGACCGTGGTTGGGATGCCGTCGGGATCGACGTGGGCCATGACCTGCCGGCGCGCCTGCGCGACCAAGGCATCGACCTGGCGTGGATCGCCCTGCACGGACTGTATGGCGAGGACGGCTGCGTTCAGGGCTTGCTGGAGCTGATGGGCGTGCCCTATACCGGCAGCCCTGTGCGGGGATCCGCGGTTGCCATGGACAAGATCGCCACCAAGCAGGCCCTGGCCGATCAGGGACTGTTCATGCCGGGTGACGTTGTCTGGCTGCCCGGCGATCCGGTTCCCCCGGCGATGGCCGGTGGCTGTGTCGTGAAGGTGCCCAGCGGTGGCAGCACCATCGGCACTTGGGTGTGTGAGGACGCGGCCCAGCTCGAGTCCGCCCTGGTCCTGGCTCAGGCCATGGCCCCGCGCATCCTGCTTGAAGAGATTGTCAAGGGTGACGAGATCACGGTCGCTGTCCTAGACGGCCTGTCCCTGCCGGTGGTCGCGATCCGTCCACGGTCGGGCTTCTTCGACTTCAAGGCCAAGTACACCAAGGGCCAGACCGATTACTTGGTTCCGGCGCCGCTGCCCGAGTCTACTTCGCGGCTGGCCAGGGATCACGCGGCCCGTGCCTACGCCAGCCTGGGCTTGGCCGGTGTGGCGCGCGCGGACTTCATAGTCGATAAGGACGGTCGCCCATGGTTTCTGGAGATCAACACCATCCCCGGCATGACCGCCACCAGCCTGTCGCCGATGGCGGCCCAGGCTGTGGGCATCGGCTTCGCAGATCTAGTGGACCACCTCGCTCGCACCGCTCGGCTGCACGTGCGGCTTCAAGGATGAGGTGGGCACCGCTGCTTGGGCCGGCTCTGCTCGTCCTCTCCTGCAAGTCCACGTCGCCCAGCGACACCGCCAGCTTGGCCAACGAACCAGTGTACTGGTCGGGCGAGGATCAGCGGCCGGCCCTCGACCACAGCTTCTTCACGCGACACGATCTCGGCGATCTGTCCCTGTTCGCCCACTGCGAGGAGGGGCCCGAAGCAGACCGGCCCGACGCCGCGCATCGGGGACCGCTGGCGGTCGGAAACGGACGGGTCTTCGGGCTGCTGGGCCTGGGGTCACCGCTGAGCAGTCTGCACAGCATGACCGGCCCCAGCTACGACAAGGGCACCCGCTTCTTCGGCGACCACTGGCTGGCGCTTGAGATCGATGGTGTCGAAGTCCCGCTGGACCGCGAGTGTATCGCCCGCCCTCGTGGCACCTCTATCGTCGTGACCCGAGCGGACGCCGGCGATGTCACCTTGTACACGGTCGATGTGGCACCTGCCCCGACGGCCGATCCTCCCTTGCCCGTGATCGCTCGCTTCCTGCTGGTAGACAGCGCCAGCGCCCACCGTGTCCGCCTGGTTCACCACGCCTTTCAAACTCTGGAGACGGTCGACGGCGCGCCGGCCGAGTGGATCAACGACGAGCGCCTGGTCGTGCTGCGCGGTCTCGATGAGGACGGCAGCGCCATGCCCACCGCCATCGATCTGGGGACGGTCCAGGGCGAGACAGAGTCCACCGTCACCTTCGAATTCGCCGACACCGAGGCCGAACTGTCGTCCCTGCATGCGTCCCTGGTCGACGCCGATCCCCAGGCCTGGCTCGACGATAGCCTGGCCTGGTGGCGAAGCTGGTCGGCCACCGGAGTGCAGCTTGCTAGTGCGGATCCCCGCGTCAACGATCTCTACGACAGCTTGCGCACGACCATCAAGGTTCAGACCAATCTGGATGGTGGGATCTCCCCCATGTCGCGGTACACCGGTGTCTGGCTGCGCGACACCAACGGCCCGGTCCGCTTTTTGTTGCGCGCCGGCCTTCCAGACGACGCCCAGGCTGCTCTGGACTACTTGCATGCCTGTCATGTGGCGAACGGCGACTATGGAAATTCCTGCACGGGGGCGATCGACCTGGACGCCAACACCGAAGAGCCCGACTGGGCCTCGCTTGGGGAGTTCTCCGGACGCACCGCAGCCGAGGGGCCCAGCTATGTGCCCTTGGCCTGGCTGAACGCGGCCGCCTGGACAGACGATGACAGCGGCTTGGACGAGCGCTGGGACTACCTGGCTCGAGGCTTGCTGGGCCAGGTGATGGATGCCGAGGGGCGGCAGGGATTCTCGGGCGACGAGACCTGGCGCTTGTTCATGAATGTGTCCTTGGGCTTGGATCTGGAGGTCCCCTGGCAGGACTTTGCCTGGTCCGCGAACTCCAGCCTGCTGATGCGGGCCGCGGCCCAGCGGCTGGCCGAGGCGGGCAAACGACTGGGCAAGGACGGCGACGTGAAGCTGCTGGAGGCTCGGTCCGGGCTGGCCGACAATGCCCTGCGTACCTACTTCCTCCAAGATGAAGGCTGGTTGACTCCCTTCATCGTTCACACTGAGTACAACGACTTTTCTGTCGGAGACATCGGGCCTCATCCCTTCGAGGATGTCAACCTCAAGGCCCTGTGGGCGGGTGCTCTGACTGTGGACGACCCCTTGGCGCTGTCGGACCTCCAGACGCTGCTGGCTTGGGCCGGGCGTGGCGATGGCACTATCCAGAGCCCTGCCGCGGACACCTATGCCGGGCAAGACCTGTTTGGCATCAAGGTTGAGGAAGGCGTCTGTAGCGGCATGGTGCCGGGCTACACCTTGTGGACCCTCAACGCCGTGGGGGATCCCCGGGCGAAGGCTGCGTTTGACGCGCTCTACGCCTACGTCGGCCCCACCGGCAGCTACGCCGAGGCGCTGCTATACGATGACCTCAGCGCCTTGCAGATCAACTACGATCAGACAGGCGCCATCGGGGACATCGCGGCCCGCTTCCGTCCCTGGGAGGGCTCCATCAACGTCGACGCCATGCTCTCATACCTGCTGGGGGCCGAGCCGATGGACGGTGGGGCCCGCTTCCGTCCCCATCTCCCGGGACACCAGCCCAGCCTGGAGGCCAGCCAGCTTCGTGTCGGAGCCTGTGCCGGCAGCCTGCGTCTCGCAGACGATGGTCGCCGGCGATCGCTCTCGTTCTCGGCGTCCAGCTCGTGCGTGTTGCGCTTGGAGATCCCGACCCCCGTGCCACCGTTTGACCTGGGCGGGGGCACCCTCATCACCTTGCCGGCGGGCGAGCAGCTTGTGCGCTTCCCGGACCAGCAGCTCGCTGCTGGAGACAGCCTGACGGTGGCCATCGAGTGGTAGTCTTCCCTGCACACGGCCTGGGCACATGAACTGCTGTGATCTCGGGTACTTCGACTTTGTTCAGAGCTGAGCGAAAAACCTCTACTCTTGCCTTGTCAAGGCTGGCCGCGCGCGGTAGGGTTTCTCTACCGCGTTGAACCCGATTCTCGGTTCCCTCAGCGCGGACCTCGACCACCCTCTGGTCGCGTGGATCTCCCCGATCCATAGCGCTCATCCTCTCGCGCATCTTCGCTGCCTTCGACTCCCTCCCCGCTCCCAACGCGCTCTTCTTCCCCGCGCAACCGCAGCCGTGAACGACCTTCTACCAAGCTCACAGTCGCTCTTGAAGCGTACTGCACGTGTTCTCGCCGCCGGCCTGATCGGTGGCGTGGTCGTGACCGCGCTGGGCCTCGCGACGCACCACGTGGTCGAGGACGCCAGCTTTCGGGTCTACCAGGTCGACATTCACGGTGCGCAGCGTTCCCGGCCGGCGCAGCTTCGCCACCTGGCCAACATCCCGACCGGGGCGCATCTCGCGACCCTCGACCTGGATGCCATTCGTCAGGGCGTGCAGCGTCACCCCTGGGTCGCCCGCGCGACGGTCACTCGGATCTTTCCCTCGACGGTCGAGATCGATGTCGATGAGTACCAGCCGGTGATGCTGCTGGCCCTGGACAGACTCTGGTATGTCGACGAAACGGGGCATCCGATCAAGGCGGCGCGCAGCGACGATCTGGACTATCCGGTGATCACGGGCGTCTCCCAGGCACTGGCGGATCAGCACCCGAAGCTGGCCGCGGCCGTCACGGTGGGTGCCTTGCGGGTCTTGCGCGCCTGTGATGGCCAGCCCTTGGCGGCCGACCAGATCAGTGAGATCCACCACGCACCCAACACCGGCTTCGAGTTGGTCCTGCGAAGCGGCACCCGCCTGGTGGTGGGCGACGAAGATCCCCATCCGGCCATGGCTAGACTGGCTCGACTGCTTCAGCACGGGGTGGACCTGGACGAACCCCAGCGCATCGATCTGGCCGTCGAGACCGTCGCGGTCGCTACACCTCTACCTCCTCTTTCGCCATGATGGACCCCGTTCTCCCCCCCTCATATTCTCCCGATTCCTCACCGCTCCTCACACTCTTCCCCAGCCCAATGTCATCCCGACCCGCGGCCCGCGGTCACAGGGCAGCCCCGGAGGCCCCTCCCATGATTGACATCGTCGAAAACGAACTCAGCAAGGCCCAGATCCGCGTCATCGGCGTTGGCGGCGGCGGCGGAAATGCCGTGAACAATATGATCTCCAGCGGGATGACCGGCGTCGAATTCGTCGTCGTCAACACCGACGCCCAGGACCTGAAGCGGTCCCTGGCGCCGTGGCGCTTCCAGCTCGGCAATCAGCTCACCAAGGGGCTGGGGGCCGGCGCCAACCCCGAGGTCGGCCGCGAAGCGGCGCTCGAGGACCGCGAGCGGATCATCGAGCTGGTGTCGGGCTGTGACATGGTCTTCGTCACGGCCGGCATGGGCGGCGGTACCGGAACTGGCGCCGCACCGGTCATCGCGCAGGTCGCGAAAGAGGCCGGGGCGCTGACGGTCGCCGTCGTGACCCGTCCCTTCCACTTCGAGGGCCGGCGTCGCCGCAAGCAGGCGGAAGAGGGCATCGAGTTCCTGCGCCAGAACGTGGACACCCTGATCACGATCCCCAATCAGCGTCTGATCAGCATGGCCACTGAACGGACGACCATGCGCGAGGCCTTTGGTCTGGCCGACCGGGTGCTGTACCAGGCTTGCAAGGGCGTGTCGGACCTGATCAACTTCGAGGGCATCGTCAACGTCGACTTCGCTGATGTGCGGACGATCATGACCAACAAGGGCCTGGCCCTGATGGGCGTGGGCACTGGAACCGGCACCCACAAGACGGTCGAAGCCGCGCAGCAAGCGATCAACAGCCCCCTGCTGGATGACGTGAGCATCGCTGGCGCTACCTCGGTCTTGATCAACATCACCGGCAACAGCGATCTCACCATGTACGAGATCAACGAAGCCAGCACGATGATCCAGGAAGAAGCCCACGAAGACGCCAACGTCATCTGGGGTTGGGTCATCGACGACACGATGAAGGAAGACGCGCAGGTCACGGTCATCGCGACGGGCTTTGAAGAGAAGCAGCTTGTTCTGGCTCCGCCGGTCGAGGTCGCGCTGCAACGGGCGATCAATGACCGCTCGGGCGGTGGCTGGCGGCAGGGTGGTGGCCGGTCCAAGACCGGTTCGATGGTCTCCGGCCTGGACCAGAACGCCTACGACATCCCCACGTTCAGCAAGAACGGCGGCTGAGACCGTCGCTTCTTGCGGGTTCGGGCGCTGTTGTTCGCGCCTGCATCGCGACTCCCGGCACCACCTGGTGTCGGGGATATCACCTGAGACATTCCCGTCTGTCCAGGTGATCCGCAGAAGCTGATGTGGAGCGGACCGTTCGCACGAGCGGTCCGTCAGCCGACGCAAGTTGGATGGAGACGCTGAGACGGGTCGTGCACCTCTGCCCGCCCTTCTGGTTCGCCAGGGGGGCGGGTTCTTTTCCGTCGATGGGCGCATTCCGCGCGGAGGTGATAGGTTGGTCCAATGCTGGTCTCACTGTCTGCCCTGAGTCTGCTGCTGTCCGGGAACGCTCTCGCCCAGGAAGAGCCGGTACCCGCGCCGGCCCCGTGTCCCGCGCCGGCCCCGTGTCCCGCGCTGTCGGACTCGGATGAAGCCCTGCTCGATGCGTTGCTGGTGCTGCTGTCGGACCAGGATGCGCCTGACGGAGCCCAGTCGCTGGGGGCGCTGGCTGACCCGCGCGCGCTGTGGGTGCTGCGCCACAGTGTCACGACCCGATCCCCGGCTATCGCCGCGGCGGCCGCTCGGGCCCTGGGGGCCTTCCCCCAGGCCAGCGACGATCTGGCGGCCTGGGTGACCCGCACGATCCTGGCCGACGATGTGCGGGTCGCGGCCGCCGAAGCCCTGACCCGGCCGGGTCAGCGGGGTGGGGCTGAAGCCCTGATCACGGCGCTGGGTGACCGCCACAACAGCGCGGCTTTGCGGCAACGCCTGCACAGCGTGTTGGCGGAAGCCTGGCCCGAACGGCTGGCACAGGCCGACAGTCAGGTCGTCCAGGACGGCACCGCGGCGCTCATGCTTGGAACCACGCCGGCGCTGGGCTATGCGCTGGCCGCGACTGGTCACTTCGGGGGGACCGGGCTGGAGTCGCTCGGGGCGCTCACCGGGGCGGCCGGTGGCGCGACGCTCGGCTTCGTGCTCGGGCGTACCCGCCCGGTTGAGGCCGGCCAAGCCGCGTTCTTCTCGACCTCGGGGATCACCGGCCTCACCACGGGCACCCTGCTTGGGGCCTGGGCCGATCCCGACTCCGGCGATGGCCCCTGGGTCGGCGGCCTGCTCGGCGGAATGTTGGGCTACGGCGCAGGGCTGGCGGGTTGGCGCGGATACCAGGGAACTCCTGGCGATGCACTCCTGGCATCGGGTGTCGGTCTGGCCGGCGGGGCGTTCGCCGGCAGTGCGGTCAGCCTGGCGATTGCGAATGGCGTGGCCCTGCCCAACGAAGCCGTGGCGGGACTGTTTGGTCTCGGCCTGGCCGGGGGCGTCGCCGTCGGCCACCTCACCGCCCCGGGGCGAGACTTGTCGGGCAACGACGTGGTCTTGGGGCTGGCTGGCATGACCTACGGCGCCTTTCTTGGCACGGCCTTGCCAGCCCAGCGATGGGATCGGGCCGGCTTGCCGATCACCCTCGCCAGCGGGGGCTCGCTTCTGGTCTATGGTCTGGGCCCGGTCATCGACGTGCCCACCGATGTCAGCGGGGGTGGCCTCACCGGTCTGGGCTTTGGCGCCGTCATCGGCGGCGGGCTTGGGATGCTGATCGACCCGGGCGGCAGATCGACCATCGAGCGGGCCGGCGTGACGGCTGGCGGCACGCTTGGCGCGGCCGCTGGCGCCGGGCTGGCCTACTATGTGGACGGTCCACTGCACCTCGATGACGCCGTGCTCACCGGCCTGACTGCTGGCTGGGCGACCTGGCAGACGATCGGCTGGGCGTCGATCTTGGACCCCGATCCCAAGCTGACCGGGCTGTTGGTCATGGCGCCGGCGGTGGCCGGTGCCGGGACCGCAGCGGCCTCGCCTCTGTTCACCGTCCAGTTCGGCGACTCCTTGTCGGCGACCTCGCTCGGGCTGTGGGGGGCATACCTCGGCACGGTCAGCGGTCAGCTCGCTCACAGCGACGCCGACACCACCTTGGGGCTCGCCCTGGGGGCCAGCGATCTTGGCTTGTTGGGCGGTGCGCTGCTGGTGTCACCGATCATCGACGCCAGCCCGACCGTGGTCGGCGTGGCCGACGCGGGTGGTGTGCTCGGCGGGTCAACGGCCGCGCTGGTCACGGCCCTGTTCACCGACCAGACCGACCCGATGCTGGTCGCCTCCCTGGTCGGGTCTGGGCTTGGCGCCACTGGCGGCGCCTTGGTCGGCCGGATCCTTGATCGCCAGTCGCCTCGTGGGACCACCGCTCGCCGGTCCGGTCTCCCGGGCTGGCCTGTGGGCCTGGTCGTGAAGCCGGCCTGGATCCCGCACGACGACACCGGAAGCTTTGGCTTCCAGGCCAGCCTCAGCAGTTGGTAGCGCGGGTTTGTAGGGTAGAATCGCCGGACTTTCCGGTCGCTATCTCGCGCGCTTCATCTCGCGCGCTTCGGGTCCGGCGCCCCCATCCCTCGCCGCAGCCGACACCAGTCCTCGGTCCAACTCCCGTCCGCCTCGCGCACGACCAGCGTCTGGTCCTTGGCCCGCTGACCCTGATGGGCCGCCACGAAGACGGCGATGGTCGGCGGACGACCGCGCCGAAAGACGACATCGACTCGCTGCAACAAGGTCAGCCCCGCCGCGACCAGGGCGAGCTCGGGGCGCAGGTCCTGGGCCGCGAAGACCAGACTGAAGCGGCCAGAGGGGGCGAGGGCTCGGCTGGCGGTCGCACAGTAATCAAAGACATCGCCACGCATCTCCATGCGACAGGCGGCGCGTTGGGGGTGCGAGGAGGCCACGCCGCTGCCCATGGGGATGTATGGTGGGGAGCCGGTCACCAGGTCATACTGTGCACCTGGACGGAGAGCCTTGGCGTCTCGAAGGTCGTGGAGCCGCAACTCGACCCGGTCCTGTAGATCGTTTACTTGAACAGATCGACAAGCGAGGCGATGGCTGATCTCTTGGGCTTCGACCATGGTGAGCTGGGGGAGTGGAGCGGACCGTTTCCGCCACCCAGAATCATCTACAGTGTGAGAGCCACACCACAGCGCAAGCAGCCCCACCGAGCCCACGCCGGACCCCAGATCCAACAGCCGCCGGGCACCGGGCGAGGCTTGGGCCCCGAACCATGCACAGACCAGGTCGTCGGTGCTGAAGCGGTGGCCGGCGCGGAGCTGGAAGATGCGCCAGTCGCCCGCCAGCAGGTCCAGGGTCTCGCCGTCGGCAGGTCGCAAGGAAAGGGAAGGATCCATCATGTCAGCGCTGACGGGACTCGATGGCGGCGATGGCCTGGGCCACCGCCTGGCGAATTTCGGGGCTGGGGTCCTGGCGCAGCTTCTCGACCTGCCAGATCATGCCCACGCCCGCCATGGCCCCGATCCCCTGTACGGCCGCCAAGCGGACGCGGGTGTCGGCGTGGTTGAGGACTCGCCGGAGGCTGGTCACGAATGAGCGCCACTGGGTCGCCGTGGCGATCCGGCAAGCCAGGGCGGTCTGGGCCGGGTCGGTGCTGTGGAAGAGGGTGCGCACCCGCTCGCGGCCGTCCGGGTCCAGGCCCTGATCGGAGAAGGCCAGCAAGGCGGGATCGAGCGGTCCAGCTTCCAGCAGATCCCAGGGGGTCGGGGGCGCGGTGGGACTGGGTGTCGCCTGACGGGGATCTGTGGTCGTGGGAGCGAGGTCCAGTTCGGTCAGGCCCGGCAGGTCGTGCCCTTGGAGGATGCCGTCCGGCACCGCGGCACCCAGGGCGAAGGCAGCATCCAGCAGGACCGGCAGGTCGCGCCCCGGAAGGTCCAGCTCGACCCGTCCGCCGTGCGCCCCGTTGTCCACCCGCGCCCGCAGTGGCAGGGCGGTCGCTTCTGCCAGGGTGATGGGTGTTGAGCGGGACAGGACCAGGCGGGCCATGGCGGCTCCAGGGGGAGCGGAGGAGGCGACGGGGGAGCCTATCGCGACCCGCGTCGCTCGGCAGGGGCGAGCCATGGTGGCCAGGGTGCTCAGCTCACGGCGACGAGGACGTGCGCCACGACGCCGTCGATGCCCAGCTCGTCGGTGTCCAGGCAGAGATCGGCCTGGGCATAGAGTGGGCTGCGGACGCGCAGGATATCGCGCAGCTCTGCCAGGGGGTCGGCCCGGCCGCTCATGGGGCGCAGATCACCCTGAGCCCGGACGCGCGCCAGGTGGGCGCTCGGGGTGGCGCGCAGCCAGATGGTCCACGCGGCGGAGCGCAGGCGCTGCCAGGTCTGGGTCGCTGTCACCAGCGAGCCTCCGGTCGCCAGCACGACCGGCTCTCTGCGAGCGAGGACGTGGGCGAGGGCTTGGGACTCCAGCTCGCGGTAGCGCGCCTCGCCCCACAGCTCGAAGACCGAGGCGAGGGACATTCCGGCCGAGGCCTCGACCTGTTCATCCAGCTCGACCAAGGTGGCGCCCAGCCGGTCGGCCAAGGCGCGCCCCACGCTGGACTTGCCGGCTCCTCGCAGCCCGACCAGCGCGATGCAGCGGGTCGAGCCCGGACCCAGCCCGTCGAAGAGCCGGGCGAGGGGGAAGTCCAGGACCGCGCAGACATCGCGCAGCCGTTGCACGCTGATGTTCCCGGTGCCGCCCTCGAGCTGGACCAGGAAACGCGGCGACACCCCGGCCGCTGCCGCCAGCTCGGCTTGGGTCAGGCCACGCCCGCGTCGTCGCGCTCGCAGGCGCTGGCCGATGGTGGAGAGGAACATTTCTGCACTATACTGCGGTTCATATCGGTTGAACACCCGACCAGTTCGCACTATAGTGCGGTTTCCTGGTGCCGCCACATCCTGGAGCAGACCCATGGGCCACGACTTCGCCTATCCGCCCGTTGACTTCGAGACCCACCCCGACCGCTACCAGCACTGGATCCTCTCGGTCGAGGGTGCCGTGGCCCGCCTGCAGATGAAGGTGGACGAGGACCGCCCCCTGTGGCCTGGAGAGTACAAGCTGAAGCTGAACAGCTACGACCTGGGCGTCGACATCGAGCTGGCCGATGCCACGCAGCGCCTGCGCTTCGAGCACCCACAAGTGCGAGTGGTGATGGTCAGCAGCGGCCTGGATCAGAAGGTCTTCTGTGCCGGCGCCAATATTCACATGCTGGGCATGGCCCCCCACGCCTTCAAGGTGAACTTCTGCAAGTTCACCAACGAGACCCGGATCAACATCGAAGACGCGACCCGCCACTCGGGCCAGGTCTACGTGGCCGCCCTCAACGGCACCGCCAGCGGCGGCGGCTACGAGCTGGCCCTGGCCTGTGAAGAGGTCTGGTTGATCGACGATGGCAACGCCGCGGTCAGCCTGCCCGAGGTCGCCTTGCTGGGCGTGCTGCCGGGAACCGGTGGCCTGACCCGCCTCACCGACAAGCGCAAGATCCGCCGCGATATGGCCGATGTCTTCTGCACAAAAGCCGAGGGCTTCCGGGCAAGAGACGCGCTGAAGCACCGCTTTATCGACGCCGCCTGGCCTCGCAGCAAGTGGGAAGAAGGCACCGCGACCCGCGCGGCAGAGCTCGCTGCCCTGGGTCAGGACGCCTGGCCCGGGCGCACCGGTCCCGGCGTCGTCCTGCCGCCGCTCCAGCGGACCGACACCGAGGATGGCTGGTCTTATGGTTCGGTGGACGTGGTGCTGGACCACGACAACGGGGACCGGGTCGCCACGCTCACCGTGCGGGGCCCGCAGTCCGATCCGGCCCGCGACGCCGACACCTGGTCTCTGCGTGCCTTCCGCGAGCTGGACGATGCCCTGTTGCGGTTGCGCATCAATCACCTGCAGGTCGGCGTGGTCCAGATCCTGACTCGCGGCGATCGCGACCGCTTGCTGGCTCACGAAGCCGCGGCCAGGGATGGCGCCCAGACCGACTGGTTCTGGCACGAAGTCCTGCTCTTCCAGGCGCGCACCTTGCGCCGCTTGGACAATATGGCCAAGACCCTCTTCGCCATCATCGACGAAGACAACGCCTTTGTCGGAACCCTGCTGGAGCTGGCCCTGGCCTGTGACCGCCAGTACATGTTCATGGACGATGACGGGGACAACAGCGTGCTGCTCACGGACGCCAACCAGGGCGTCTTCCCCACGTCCGCGGGCATGAGCCGCCTGGACCTGCGCTTCCCGGGCGACGGTGACAGCGTGCAGGCCCTGGTCGAACACCCGGGCCCTGTTGACGCCGAGACGGCCGAGGATCTGGGCCTGGTCACCCTGTCCCTGGACGACATCGACTGGCAGGACGAGATCCGCATCGCGGTCGAAGAGCGGATCAGTCTGTCCCCCGACGCCCTGACCGGCATGGAGCAGAACCTGCGCTTCGGCGGGGTCGAGACGTGCGAGACCAAAATCTACGGCCGCCTGACCGCGTGGCAGAACTGGATCTTCCAGCGCCCGAACGCGGTCGGCGAGCGCGGCGCCTTGACCATGTATGGGGACCCCGAGCGCCCCGTCTTCGACTTCAACCGAACCTGATCCCGGCCCC
>JAADHA010000271.1 GCA_013152105.1 Oligoflexia bacterium
AGCGGACAGCGTGCGCCAGGGCACCAGCCCCTTCGCCGGCCGGCTGGGTCAGCGCATCGCGCCCGCCGGCTTCAGCCTGATCGAAGCCGGCGCCGGGTTGGACGGCCACCCGCTCACCCCCTTCGACCGCGAGGGCATGCCGCGCCAGCGCGTGGCGCTGGTGGACGACGGCGTGCTCGGCGGCTTTTTGTACGACGCCACCGAAGCTCGCTACGCCGGCCGCGACAGCACCGGACACGCCGGTGGTGGCGCGGCCAGCCTGCCCCGGGTGAGCGCCGCCTGCCTCTCCCTTGCACCCGGCGACACCCCGCTGGCCACCCTCGAGAACATGGACCGCGGCGTGATCGTGACCCGCTTCTCGGGCACCACCGACATCAGCAGCGGCGACTTCTCGGGCGTCGTGAAGGGCGGCTTCCTGGTCGATCACGGCGAGCGCCGGCCGATCATGGAGACCACCATCGCTGGAAACCTGTGGGACGCGCTCCAGAACATCTCGGGCCGCAGCGCCGAGACCACCCTGTTCTACGGGACAAGCTCCTACCCGGCCCTGCGCATCGAAGACATCAGCGTCACAGCGGGCTGATCAGCAGCACCCCCAGCAGCAGCACCCCCAGCACCAACATCGTGCAGCCGCCGCCTGGGTGGTGGCGGAATTTCTTGAACCAGTCCTGGTCGTTCATGTCGACCTCGCGGATCGGGCCCTGGCTCGATACTCGGGCCTTTCCCTAATCCCCGGAGCGCACCGTGTCCCTCGTCGATGAGATCACTGCCCAGATCAAGACCGCCATGAGGGCCAAGGACAAGCCTCGCCTCACCGCACTGCGCAGCATTCGCGCCGCCTTCATCCTCGGCATGAAAGAGAACGGCTCTGACACCCTGCCTGAAGACCGGGCGCTGGACCTGATCCGCCGCCTCGCAAAGCAGCGCAGGGACAGCATCGCCGAGTACACCAAGGCCGGGCGCACCGACCTGAGCCAGGTCGAAGAAGCCGAACTGGCCGTCATCAATGAGTTCCTGCCAACACTGGCCGACGAGCCCACGACCCTGGCCTGGGTCGAACAAGCCGTGGCGGCCACCGGGGCCAGCTCCGTGCGCGATATGGGAAAGGTCATGGGCCGTCTGATGGGCGCCCACAAGGCCGAGATCGACGGCACTCTGGCCAGCAAGCTGGTGCGGCAGGTGTTGGGCTGAGGCGCCTATGAGCCGCCGACGCCCCAGATCAGCATCAAGCCCAGGACCGCGCTCGCACCAGGCCGACGCTGCTGGTGTAGGCATGGACGATGGTGCGCCCGCGACCCCAGCACCGGACCCTGTCGGGCAGGGTGGCGATGTTAGCCTCCCTGCTCCACCGAGTCACCGGAGGCCGCCATGGCCGGCATCGACGAGTCCCTGCCCTTCCATCCCGTCCAGATCGCGATCATGACTGTGTCCGACACGCGCACCCTGGCCGATGACCGCTCTGGCGACACGCTGGTCGCGCGTGCCGAGGGGGCGGGCCACCACGTCGTGGCGCGGGCGATCGTTGTGGATGCTGTCGGCGATATCCAGCGCCAACTCCGGGCCTGGATCGTCGACCCCAGCATCGACGTGGTGATCGCCACGGGGGGCACCGGGCTCACCGGGCGGGACGTCACCCCCGAAGCCTTCGAAGCGCTATACGACAAGGCAATCCCTGGCTTTGGTGAGTTGTTCCGCTGGCAGAGCTTCAAGAATATCGGCACGTCGACCGTCCAGTCGCGCGCCACCGCTGGCGTCACGGGGGGCACCTATCTCTTCGCCCTGCCCGGCAGCACTGGCGCCTGCAAGGACGCCTGGGACGGGATCCTGAGGACCCAACTCGACAGCCGCCATCGCCCCTGCAACTTCGTCGAGATCATGCCGCGCCTGCAAGAACACCTCTCTGGCAAGGGGCACTGATCACGACACTGGTTCCGCCCGGAGTTCAGGGACCGATATAGCCCAAGGCGCGGAGCTGCTCGATCTCCTCGGGGCTCAGGTGTACGTCCATATCGGCGCGATCCAGGTCCAGGGGGACCGCGGCGGCAGCGCGCTCGGACAGGCTGGCGGCTCGGCTGTCCCCACTGGCGCCAAGATCGGTCTCCATCGCGGGGTCAACCGAGAGATCGTACAGCTCGACAGCCCCGTCACTGCTGGACAATAGGGCCAGATCCCCGTCGCGGTACAGGCGCCAGGCGCTGGCGAAGCGCCCGCCCAGCAAGCGAGCGAGGTCCCCAGCCGGCCAGGCGGCCGCGGTGATGGCGCCCGGCCGCGATGCACCCGTGATGACCGGGCGCAGGTCCTGACCGGCGAGCCCCTCGGGCATGGCCACGCCAGCCAGGCCGCCCAAGGTGGGCAGCAGATCGTAGAGCTGGACCGGTGTGTCGACGACCGAGCCCGCGTCCAGCCGACCCGGCGCGCTGATCACCAGGGGCACGTCGACGAGCTGCGAATACACAAAGCCGCCGTGCTCCAGCAGACCGTGCTCTCCCAGGTTCTCACCGTGGTCGCTCGCGACCGCGACGACCTGCTTCGTGGCCACCGGACGCGCCTGCTGCCACGTCTGCAGGAGCTGGAGGAGTTCCTTGTCCAGAGCCTGCAGTTCGCTGTCGTAGATGTCCCGAAGCAGGGCATAGCCCTCGGGCGGCACCGAGATCTGGCCCCCCATGATGCGGGCGACCCCGGATGGCTGGCCCGGCTTCAGGCCGTGAAAGAAGCTGACCGCTGGGCGCGCTCCTCCGGTGACCAGGAAGGGGGAGAGCCAGGCCGGAGCGGTCTCGGGTCGCAGCGCGGCCTGGCGATCACTCAACCAGCTCGCGGGCCAGGCTTCATAGGGAGAGTGGGCCGCCATCAGGTTCACGAACAAGAACAGGGGCCGCTCATCGTCCTGGGCGAGGGTCTCTGAGACGGCACGGAGGACAGCTTGGTCGCTATCGAGGAATGTGGCCTGCTGAAAGCCGCGGGTCAGGCCCAGAGCAGGGGACAGCAGCCGGTTGGCCGACAGCGCGACCGTGCGGTAGCCCGCCGCGCCGAAGGCATCGGGCAGGGTGGGCAGGTCTCGCCGCATCGGCGTCACGCTGAGCCGGTCGCCGGCAAGCTCCACCTGGTTGCTGGCCCCCGCACCGGCGTGGGCTCCGTGGACCCAGGGTGGCTGGGCGGTGAAGAGCGAGGCATGGCTGGGCCAGGTCCAGCTCGCCGAGGACGTGACGTCCGTGAAGCGCACGCCCCTGCTGGCCAGCCAGCTCAGGGCTGGGCTGGTGGGACGTGGGTTTCCATAGGCCGACAGCCGGTCTCTTCGCACCGTGTCGAGGACCACGACCAGGATGTCGGGTGGGCGCGTCTCGGCCTGTGGTGGCGCGTCGCGACAGGCCATCAGCAGGACCGAGGAGAGCAGAACCATCATCGTGGGGTTGTCTCCGAGCGAGGACCTGGCAGCCTACCGCAGGTGCGCCAGAGTCATGCCTCGCCACCCGTCATCTTGCCGCGTCTGCCGCCCCGTGGCAGCATCGCCCGACATGATGCTTCCAGTCGCCCTCGCTCTCGCCCTCGCCGCCTCACTCTGTGCACCAGCAGGCGCCCAGGACACGCCACCCCTCAAGCCTCCCGCCATCGAACCCGTGCCGAAGTCCGGTGATCGCGCGACCAAGGATGCGGCCATCGTCATCGGAAATGAAGCCTACGACGCTCTCCCGCAGGCCACCTTTGCTCGCGCCGACGCCCGAAGCTGGGCAGCGTGGCTCGAAGACACCCGCGGGGTTCGCAGCAGCCGCATCTACACGCTTCATGACGCCAGCAAGAAGAACATCTGGAGAGAGGTCCGGCGCCGGGTCTGGAAGACGCGCCGCGGCGGCACCATGTGGGTCATCTTCGCGGGCCAGGGCGCGATGACGGCGGCCAAGGACGGACAGCGCGCCCTGCTTGGCAGTGACGCCAACCCCGACACCATCGGTCAGGACGGGCTGAGCTTGCAGGACATCGCCCACCAGTTGCTGCGGAATCGCCGCACGGCACGGGTGGTCTTCATCCTGGACACCAGCTTCGACGGGCGCGGACGCGATGGCCTGGAGATCGTACCCGGAACCAACTTTCTGGTTCCTGACACGGTGCCCATCGCCGACGATCGCCGGGTCGTGGTCTGGTCCGCGGCCCCCGGTTCAGACCCGGTCACGGCTTGGATCGGCGCCGGCCACAGCGCCTTCACCTGGGCCGCTCAGGGGGCGCTGCGCGGTTGGGCAGATGGCGCCATCGACGGCCAGCAGGACGGCACGGTCACCCTGGCCGAGGCGGACGCCTACACCGCCTGGACCCGACGTCAGCTCGGCATCCCGGCCCGTCCGGGGCTGGTCGGCTTGGACGAAGACCTGCCTCTCAGCCAGGGACCCTGGCTAGAAGCGGGTCCCAGCGACGACACCCTGTCCGCGTTCTCCTCGGCCCGGCGGCAGCAAGCCTTTGACTCCGCCGAGACCCTGCTTCGCGCCGAAGCGGCGGCCTTCTGGCAGCACACCCTGGAGCAGGCCCGACAGGGAGGCGACCAGGGAAAGCAAGAACTCCAGGCATTCATCGACGCTTTTGGATCCAAAGAAGTCGCCATCTCCTGGCCGGTCGCCCTGCCCGAGGTTCGAGAAGCCCGCCACCTGCTGGCTCGCTACGATGACCTGGGCCAGGGCGATGAAGCGGTCGCCGAGGTCGCCGCGGTAGCGCAAGTGGTCGCGGACGAATCCTGCGACGACCTGGTGACCCTGGAACCCCAGGCCATGCTGGGGCAGCTCAGCGCAGGCCAGGTGGGCTGCCTGGACCGTCGGGTACGCACTGACCGCTTGCAGACGGACCGCGAAAAGGCCAGTCGCGTGCTGATCGTCAACGCCCTGGCGGCCGGTGACCAGAGCGGTTGGTCCAGCTTGGTTGAGCGCCACCTGGACCAGATCAGCCGAGCCGATCCCAACCTGATCATGCAGTACGTCGTGTGGCTCTTCCGCACCGACCCCGTCGGCCGAGGCGAAGACGCCATCCACTGGGCGGACATCGCCCTGGAAAACAAGCAGCGCTGGGAGGGTGCCACCTTTGTCAAGAACGTCGGCGCCCTGCTGCAGATACGCGCTGAGACAGCCTATAAACTGTGGATGAACGCTGACAAGCTGTACCGCAGCAGCCATGACGACGAGAGTGAATTCGAAGCCGAAGAGAACCGCGGCCTGACCAAGGACTACTCCCGTGAGTGGCTGGACTACCTGCGCGCCGCCGGCCAGAACAGTGACAAGGCGATGCAGATATGCACATCTGCCGCGGGCACCACTGACTTCTGCCGAGCGCGGTGAGCCCGACGAGCCCGACGGATCCTAGACCAGCCGGCCCGGCCTGAACAGAGAGGGCACCCCAGACGCCTTGCCAAACAAGAGCCCCTGGGCCACGGCGTGTCCCGCGCGCAGCGCCAAGCGGTGACCCAGGCCATGAAAGCCGGTGCAGGCGACCAGGCGGATCTGCCCGGGGATGGGACCGATCAGCGGCAGACCGTCACAGGAAAAGGTCGCGATGGCCGTCCATGCCCGAGCCACCGGCAGGCCCGCCAGGTCGGGAAAAAAGCGGGCCAGGTTCTGGCGCAGGATGTGGTCGATGTCGGGCTGGATCACGGTGTCATCGGTCTGCCCGACCTCCATGTCCGCGGTGCCGAAGCGCGCGCCGCCGGCCACGACCCGGTCTCCACACTGCATCCACTGGCAGAAGCCGTGCTGCCCCAAGACGGGAAGCGGCAAGCGGGTTCCCTTCACGGGGGCCGTGGCGATCCACTGCTGGCGTACCGGGTAGACGGTCCGTTGAAACCAGGGCACCAGCGACTTCAGGCCGTGGCCCGCCGCCAGGACGATGGCGTCCGCACGTAGATCGAAAGTATCTCCACAGGCGTGCCAGCCATCGGCTTGTTCCACCAGACTGGTGACTGGGTGAGCGGGGTGCAGGGTGGCGCCAGCCTGACGCGCGTCACCGACCAGGCGTGAGGCAAGGGCGACGGGGTCGACCAGGCCGTCCTCTTTCACCAGGCGCCCGTTGTCGAAGTGGGCGCTGTGCAGGCGTTCCGCAACGGCGGCCGCCGAGCAAGCCTGTGAGGGCACACCCAGATCGGGGAGGACATCCAGCGTGTCCGCGATCTCTTGCCCCTCGCGGTCCATCGCACCCACGGACAGGCTCCCGGTACGCTGAAACAAGCCGAGCTTGATCAGCAGTTCGCGGTTCTCTTTGAGGAAGGTGTGCATCTCTCGCGCCCCCCCCCGGCCCACGCTGTTCACCAGACGACCGGGATGCTCGCCCAGGCTGCTGATCACCAGGCCTGGAGCCCGAGTCGAGATCCCACCACCGAGCTGAGCCCGCGCTTCGAGCACGGCCACCCGTGCGCCGCCACCAGCCAAGGCCCCAGCCGCCGACAGACCACCCAGACCGCCACCGATGACGACGACATCGACCGCAGCGGGGAGCGCATCCTGGGCGAACAGAGGCGCGGGCGGGTCATCGAGCCAGGGAGGAAGAGACATCGCCACCCATTAACCCCGATACTCCCTCAGGTCGTGATGACCCGATCAAAGCTAAGCCAGCGCCGCAGCAGGGTCGGTGTCATCTCGCCAGCGGCCACCATCTTGGCGGCCGTCGAGCCCATCTTCATGTAGTTCGTAGCGTGGGCCAGCTTGATGAGGGGCAATGGATGCTTCTTGAGGAAGTCGCTCTTGGAGAGTTGGCGCAGCAGGGACTGGGGCACGAAGGGCTTGCTGAGCATCTGGGTCAGGGCGATCCAGAAGGTGTCTTCCACAGGTCGCGGATAGGCCAGGTTTACCCGGTGCTGATAGAAGATCCGAGTGTTGTTCATGCCGTCGACATCGTACCGAGAGATCAGGCCCGAGTCGATGAGCTTGCGGTTCAGCTCGGACCCTGGAAAGACGGTCATGCTGAACAGGTAGAGATCATAGGGGTGGGGGAAGGTCGCGATCATCTCGAACAGGGCACGCTTGTCGTCTTCGGTGCTGACCGGATCATCGAAGATGAGCTGGAAGTGCGGCTTGATCCCCAGGCGGTGGTAGAGGTTGGCGATGTCCGAGATCGACTGGTTCTTCACACGCCGATCATAGAGGTGGCCGGTCACGCGTTCGCTGCTCTGGATGCCCATGTAGACGGCCGTCAGGCCGGCGTCCCGCAGCATCGTCATGCGCTGCTCGCTGACCAGCTTGGGTTCGATGAAGACTTCGAAGGGCAAGCCGATCTCGCGGGGGTAGACGTCGCAGAATTCTTCGAGCCAGACCATCTGGAAGTTGAACACTTCGTCGTCAAAGCGGATCCGCTTCATCTTCCAGTGGGCTTGAGCGGCCCGAATCTCGGCCACCATGCTGCGAGGCGACCGGACCCGATACCACTTCTGGCCGGCGTAGACGTCCTTTTTGTAGGTGCTGTTGTAGCAGTAGCTGCACTTGTAGATGCAGCCTCGGCTGCCCATCATCTGGAAGACGGGGTCCCCCCGCATGGGGTCGCCCACGGTGTAGTGATTGCCCCAGATGAAGTACTTGTGGGCGTGGGTCGTGTAGTCTCGAAACGCGAGCTGGTCGAGGTCCGAGACCAGCGGCCGCAGGCCGTTCTTGACGATGTCACCCTGGCCGCGCCGAAAGTGTACGTTCTCGGTGGAGAGCAGGTCGTCACTGCCATCACGGAAGCGGTTGGCCAGCTCGAGTAGAGCGAGCTCGCCTTCGCCGCGCAGCACCATATCGGCGACCTCGATGCACTCGCCCGGTACCAGTGTGGGGTGCATGCCGCCCCACAGCACAGGCAGGTCCAGCTCGTCGTGGATGAAGTCGGTCAACACCCGCGCCGACTGGGCGTAGGCGCTGGCCCGGATGGAGATCGCGACCACGTCCAGCTCTTCGCGACGGATCACCTTGGCCAGGTTTGCGAGCTGTTGATCGGTAGCCGGGTCGAGGTGGTTGGAGATCCAGTCCTTGAAGTAGATCTCGGCGACGTGGTGTCCCTGTGCCCGCAGCGTCGCAGCCAGGATCCGTACGGCGTTGTTTTCCACATCCCAGGTGGACAAGATACCAATGCGAGGCCCGTGCTTTTTTGCGCTGCGCTTGAGGGCTTCGAGGCGGTGATTCATGCGATGGACTCCGCCGACAAAGGGGGAGGTAAAGGGGCTGCGCTTCAGGATAACGTCGCTTCGCCCCGCGGGGAGGGTTGGTTGAGGCAGACCCGAGCCCTGATGCTCCTGCTCAGCCGCCACGACCATCCAGGGGACGGCGTCGCATCTCGACCAGGAGCGTGCCCACGTGCCAGCGCCGAGCGGCGATGCGGCGCTGCCAGCGGGCTTCGTAGATGAACTGGACATTGCTGATCGCGTCGTAGGGGAGGTCCACCAGCAGGCGCTGGCAGGGGGCCGCCGCGAACACTGTGACCAACACCACGCCGTCGGTGCCGACCGCGTACATGCGGCCCTCGCTGACCTCGATCTGTCGAGTGCGAGGCTGCAAGCGGCGCACAATCAGCTTCCAATCTGGGGGGGCGGCCTGCCGGCCACGACCGTAGGGATCCAGTCGCTGCCGGCCCCCGACGCTGGCTGGCACCTGTTCCCGCAGGTGCGCCAGTTCTAGAAAGCGCGTCAGGCCGTCTTCACCCATCAGCCGAATGACTTCATCCCGGCGCTCCAGGTAGCGGTCCAGAGACAGGACATAGCGACGGATCTCGTCGCTTCCCTGAGAAGCCAATACGTCCAGGCGAAGAGGCGGAAAGGGATCGTCGGGGTCGCCGTAGGCCGGCGCCTTGAACATGCTCAGAGCCGGCCCCAGGTCATCGGGCCGGGGCGGCGCCGCGGGATTGAAGGTGGGCGGGTCGTCGGTGTGCTCTTCCCGACGAGACCCAGTCAACCACTCGCTGATGGCGGTCGGCAGCGCGTTGATGCTGACGATGTGGTCGGCCCCCGCGGACTCCCAGCGACGACGAAGTTCAGGTGGCAGCGCGTCAACGCAGGCGACCAGGACGGGTGGACGATCAGCGCCGACGGGCAGGGCGTCGAGCAGGGTCGGCTGGCTGTCCCCCCAGCACGCGGCCACCCGCGCGCCCACCTGCCAGCCCATACGAATGGACGCGACCGCGCCGAGTTGACGGCCCAGCTCTTCGGGCGGTGGTCGACCGAGCCAGGCGATGACGGGGAGTCCCTTCATGTAGGTGCTGTCTCCAGGGGTGCTGCCAGGCACCAGCATATCGGAGCCCGCGGTCCGAAACCGCAACTTGGCGTCACAAGCTGTGTGTCCCCCCCGGGCGGGCCTTGGCTATGTTCCCGCTGGTGGGCCGCCTGGCCCGTCCTCCGCCAGCCCCGAGCCCCTCGCCCCAATGCGCGTCTGCATCCTCACCCGTGGCGACCTCTTCCCGGCCAATCACGGCGCGGCGGTCAAGATCGTCCGCACCGCCCAGGGCCTGGTGCGCCACGGCGTGCAGACCTTCATCGTGACGGATGACCGCGACCACTACCTGCAAGTCGACCGCGACGGCGCCCACCCGGTGCCCTACCCGGCGCGCCTGCGGGCCGCCCAGGAGTGGCCGCCCCTCCCCCGATTGGGGCGCCTGGCGCATCGCCTCTGCGACATCGTCGGCTACCCCCAGGAAGAGCACTTCCTGTACACCCCGATCTTCGACCCGGCCTGGTGGGTGCGGGCCATGGCGGTCGGCTACCTCCACGACATCGACTGGTTCCAGGCCGAATTCCCCGGCTACGGTGCCCCCGCCCTGGTCGCGGCGCGCACCCTTGGGCTCCTGCGCGCCCGCACCGGGCGCAGCCCACCAAAAGCCAGCATTGTACAGCACAATGTCGAGTGGGACCGCCTGGCCGAATTCGGTCACGATGTCACTCGAGTCCGCAAAGTCGAGCAGGCCCTGCTGGCCTTGGTGGACGACGTCATCGCCGTGAGCAGCGACGACCGCCGCCGCATGGTCGCAGCGGGCACTGATCCAGCCAAGATCACCGTGATCCCCCACGGGGTCGATGTCGAGACCTTCGCCGGCTCAACCGCCAAGGGGGCCGGCGCAGACGTGCGGCAGCGCCACAGCATCGACGCCTCCGCTCCTGTTCTCTTCTTCCACGGCACGCTGCACTACTGGCCCAACACTGAAGCCGTGCGCTTCATCGCCGAGCAGCTCCTGCCTCGCCTGGCCCACCGCCCGGACCTGCGCGTGCTCATCGCGGGCCTCAGCCCACCCACCTACTACGCCCATCCCGCCATCGTCTTCACCGGTCCTGTCGACGACCTGGCGGCCCACATCGCGGCCGCCGACCTGTGCCTGTGCCCGATCGAGTCCGGGGGTGGCACCCGGATGAAGCTGCTGGAGTACATGGCCGCCGGCAAGGCGACCGTGTCGACCACCAAGGGCGCCGAGGGCATCGCCTTCACGCCGGGCGTGCAGCTAGAGATCGCCGACGGTGCCGACGCGATGGCGCACACCGTCGACGCGCTGATCGACGATCCGCCGCGCCGAGAGCGCCTGGGTCGGGCCGCCCAGACCTTCGCGAGACGCCTGGACTGGTCGGCCATCACCGGTGCCTACGTCGACCTCTACGAAGCCCGTCATCGTGGAGAAGATTGGTACGAACGCCTGCTTTGCAATGATGTCGACATGCACCTGGGGCCGCGGCAGCCCGGCAAGCCCCTGACCCTGCTCCTGCTCATCAACCGTGGCTGCAACCTGCGCTGCGCCTTCTGCGATCTGTGGCAGGATCACATCCACATGCCCGTGGCCGAGCGGGTCCTGCCTCTGTTGGACGACGCCGTCAGCATCGGCACCAAGACCCTGGTCATCACCGGCGGCGAGCCCTTCCTCCACCCCGATCTCTTCGTCGCGGTCGCCCAGGCCAAGGCCCGCGGCCTGTCGGTGAACATCACGACCAATGGCACGCGCCTGTTCAAGCGCTGGGACGAGTGCCGGACCAGCGGCGTCGACTCCCTCTCTTTCAGCATCGACGGCCTGGAAGCGACCCACGACCGCCTGCGCGGACAGAGCGGCGCGTGGCGCAAGACCATGGCCGCCTTGGACCGCGTGCTCGCCGATGGCAGCATGGCGGCCAGCGTCTACTTCACCGCCACCTGTGACAACGTACACGAGCTGATCTCTGTGTACGATGATGTCACCGCGCGCGGCGCCCGCTTCGACTTCTGGCCGGTCAACGACGCCCCCAATCTGGCGCTGCGGACCCCAGCCCAGCAGGCCGCCTGGCGCGAAGCCGTGGCGCACATCGCTGCTCGCGAGCCCGCGGTCCAGGGCCGCCTGGCCTTCTACCGGGACAGCCTGGCCTACCACCAGGGCGATCTGGACGGCGTACCCCTGCGCTGCCTGGGCCTGGTCGATCAGTACGGCGTCACCTACGACGGTGATCTGCTGCCCTGCTGCGTCTGGGGGGGCGATGGGCTGCGGGTTGGCAATGTCTTCGAGACCCCGCTGCGCACGCTGTGGTGGTCCGAGCCCGTCCAGGCTGCCCGCAAGCGGCTGTTCAATGAGGGCTGCACGGCGGGCTGCTTCAACCACAGCCTGTACGAGTTCACCGAGTCCACCGGCCTGCCCTCTCGGGTCGACCGGTTAGTCGGCTCCGCCAAGGACAGGAGGCTCGATGGCCTGGCGTGCCGGTGACTTCAAAGGAAAGGACGTGTGGATCGAGGTGACCGCCGCGGGCTTGCCCGCCATCCGAGGCGGGCGCGTCTCCATGCGCTACTCGCCCAAGCAGGGCGCCACCATCTACCGCGGGGGCGCTGCATCCATCACCGTCGGAACCGGGCCGATCCTGGACCTGCCCGCTGGGCTGTCGGCGGACGATATGCAGAAGGCCAGGACCCAGGCGGGGCGCGGATCGGGCTTCGGCAAGGCGGGTACGCGGTCCAAGGCCCAAGCCGCGGCGGCTCAGCAGAGCGCCGCCGAGCTGGTCGCCAGCCTGCCCAAGGACGCCGCTTTGTGCTTCACGGATGGCGCCTGCAAGGGCAACCCTGGGCCGGCGGGGGCTGGCTGCGTCGTCAAGCTGCCGGGCGGCGAACACCACGAGGGCCACCGGGCCCTGGGCACCGGCACCAACAACATCGGCGAGCTGACCGCCATCGGGATGGCGCTGGACATCCTGGACCAGGTCGGCTTCGACGGCCCCGTCCACATCCTCACCGACAGCAAGTACAGCACCGGTGTGCTGAGCATGGGCTGGAAAGCCAAGGCCAACAAGGCCCTGATCGCGACGGTCAAGGACAAGGTGCGCAAGCACGACGCGACCATCCACTGGATCGCGGGCCACGTCGGGATTGCCGAGAACGAGCGGGCCGACGCCCTGGCCAACCTGGGGGTCGAGGAAAGCCGGGGGAGATAGCTGGGGAAGACCAGGGAAGGTGACTACTGCGCTGGCGTCGCCTACCGGGCGCGGGCGTAGGCGCGCTTGCCGTCGAAGACGGCGGCCAGTTCGTGGACGGGGGAGGCGCCACGCTGTCGGAGGGCGGCGGCGTAGTTGCGGTCGGCAAGCTGGGCCAGGGCCGCTTGCAAGGCGGTCTGGGCGGTCTCTGCTTCTTCGTCGTCGATTACCTTGAGTTCCAGCA
>JAADHA010000175.1 GCA_013152105.1 Oligoflexia bacterium
GGCTTCGAGATCACCCTGCTCGATGGCCAGCAGCAGGCATTGGCTGCCAGTCTCGGCCGGGGCCTGGTGGTCCCCGACAGCGCGCATGACCGCTTGGCCGCCTTGCTGGAGCGTGTGGCCTCGGTCATGCCGATCGCCGACGACAAAGGCGGGGACGTCGGCGAAGAGACCCCGGGCGATGCCACCCTCGTCGCACGCCTGGCTCGCTTGCAAGATGGGCTCTCCTGCCAGCTCGTGGTGCGCCCCGCTGGTGTGGACGGACCGGTCCTGAGCCCGGGCCACGGTTCGGCGCTGATCCTGGCGCGGACGTCGCAAGGGGCGGTGCGGGTCCGCCGCGATCTCGTGGTCGAGGCCGCAGCCCTGGCCCAGGCACAAGACGCCCTGCCCGCGCTGGACTCGGCGGGTTGGGACGACGGCCGCTTCCTCCTGCCCGACCTGGTCGACGCGCTCGAGCTGCTCAGCCAGCTCGACCTGCTGCGAGACGCCCTGACCATCGAGTGGTTCGACGGCAATCCCCTCCGCCTGCGCACCCCCCGGCCGGGCGCCTTGCGGCTCAGCATCGACCAGGTGGGCGAATGGTTCGAGGCCCGCGGCGAGCTGGTCGTGGATGAAGACCAGGTCCTGCACCTCGCCCAGCTCCTTCGCCTGCTTCCCAAGCGCGCGGGCCGCTTCATCAAGCTGGGGGACCAGGAATTCCTGGCCCTCTCCTCCGACTTTGTGCGACGCCTGCAGGTCCTGGAGCGCGCTGGCCGGATCGACCGCGAAGGCGTGCGCCTGCATCCCCTGGCCGCCCCCTTGTTGGAGCCCCTGGTCGAACAGGCGGGCCAAGTCGAAACCGGCGCTTCGTGGCGCGATCAGCTCGCCCGGATGAAGGCCCCTCTAGACCCGTGGGCCTCGAAGCGCGGCTGCGTCCCTACCAGCTCGACGGCTTTCGCTGGCTGTGTCGCCTGGCAAGCTGGGGGGTCGGCGCTTGCCTGGCCGATGATATGGGCTTGGGAAAGACCGTGCAGGCCCTGGCCCTTTTGCTGTCACGCGCATCCCTTGGGCCCGCCCTGGTCGTCTGTCCAACCTCGGTCTGTGCAGGTTGGCGTGAACAGTCCTGGCGCTTCACGCCCGACCTGGTCATGTACGATCTGCGTCGGGGAGACCGCCAGGCGATGCTCGACGGCCTGATCGCGGGCGATGTCGTCGTCTGTTCATATGGCCTGTTGGTGTCCGAACAACAGTCGCTGGCCGCCGTCTCCTGGGACACCGTTATCTTGGACGAATCCCAGTCCATCAAGAACCCCCAGACTCAGCGTCACAAGGCCGCTCGGTCCCTGTCGGCTGGTTTTCGGCTGGCCCTGACCGGGACGCCGGTCGAGAACCGCCTGGAAGATCTGGCCGCTCAGATGGCCGTGCTCAACCCTGGCCTGCTGGGTTCGGCCGCCCACTTCCGATCCCGCTTCGCGCGCCCCGTGGCCGAGGGAGACCGCGAGGCGCTGCGGCAGCTTCGCCACCTGGTCCACCCGGTCGTGCTGCGGCGGACCAAGGCCGAGGTTCTGCAGGACCTTCCCGAGAAGACCGTCATTGATGTGCCCGTACAGCTCCAGGGTGAAGAAGCGGACTTGTACGAGTCCATCCGCCGCCAGGCCCAGGAAGCCACCGGCAAGCCGTCTTCTGGCGACTCGCGCTTTGCCCTGCTGGCCTGGCTGACTCGCCTGCGGCTGGCCGCCTGCCACCCGCTCCTGGCGTTGCCGACCGCCAGGTCCCAGGACAGTGCCAAGCTGCGAGCCCTCGCCGAGATCGTGGACAGCTTGCAAGCCGGCGGTCACCGCGCGCTTCTGTTCAGCCAGTTCACCAGCCACCTCGACCTGATCCAGGCATCCCTCGACCAGCAAGGCATCACCTGGCAGCGTCTGGATGGGAGCACCCCGCCCGCGCAGCGCGAGCAGCGGATCGCCGCCTTTCAGCGTGGCGAGGGCCTGATCTTCCTGATCAGCCTTCGGGCCGGCGGCTTCGGGCTAAACCTGACCGCTGCCGACTACGTGATCCACATGGACCCCTGGTGGAACCCCGCCGTCGAGACCCAGGCCACTGACCGCGCCCACCGTATCGGCCAGAGCCGTCCCGTCACGGTCTATCGCCTGTTCGCCCAGGACACAGTCGAGGAGCGCATCCTGGAGCTTCAGCACGAGAAGCGCCAGGTCGCCGAGGCCCTGATGGAGGGCGCCGACACCGCCGTGGGCTTGGGGCTGGACGAGCTGCGCGCGGTGTTGTTGGGGGGCTGAGGGGCGGGTCTGCTCAGGGCGCGGCGATGCCCTGGTCCGAGGACACGCTCACGATCCACCGGGCGGCCCGTTCTCGCCGCGGTAGATGGAGAAGCGGCCTTGGGGGCTGCTGTCCATACCGGATTCGCCGTCCCAGTAGTAGTCACCGACAACCAGATCCGGCCAGCCGTCTCCGTCGTAGTCGTGTTCGCCGTCCATCCAGGACCCGAAGGCCGCGCCGGGATCCACATCCAGATCGCCGTACACACGCTCGGTCGTCTCGCTGACGGCCACAGTTCCAGACGTGGGGGCGTCCAGCAGGTACACGCCGAAGGAGGTCAATCCATCGACCTCATCCAGGGTCGACACACCGATCTCTTCGACACCATCCTGGTCGATATCGCCCAACCAGCGTGATGGAAACTGGACAACGATGGCGACCGGAGACTTGCCACCCAAGTCAGGATCTACCCGAGCCGTCGCATCGTTTACCCCCAGGGCCTGTGGAGTGCTGAAGCGTCCTATCTGGTACAGGAGCAGCGAACCTTCAGACGGGTCGGGGCCTTGCGGCAGCCCCACCAGAAGCGTGCCATAGCCGTCACCCGTGGCGTCCACCGACAGGTCCAGGCTCAGGCCGAAGTAGTTATCGACCGCGTCTCCGTCGATGGTGATATCCGCTGTCCATCGTCCGGTCGCCGTCAAAGGGTCCAGCAAAGACCATCACACGCGGAGGAGCCACCCTGTCTGGATACCGACGTGTTGAGACCACGAGATCACGGAAGCCGTCACCGTCGATGTCGTCGGCCTGTACGGTGTACGTTGCCTCGTAGCCACTCGCGGTTTGAATCGAGAACGCATCAACGGGGTCCTCTTCGCCCTGAAAGTCCGCGTCCGTCAGCAGCGCCAGCGCCGCATGGTTCGAGCCCAGACCATCCTGGGTAACCGGAAAGACATGGGCGGCGACCTGCCATGGATCGGAACCGCCTGGAGGGACGGTGACAGCGAAGCTGCCTAGGAAGAAGGTGTCGCCGGTTGTGATCGTCGCGGTCTGGGCATCGGCCATGTCCATGAACGACCCCTTCTTGTCCTGGTAGTCCGGCGGACCATACCATAGAGAGATGGCATTGGGAGTAAAGTCGGGGGCCAAGCTGGGTTCGTACCAGTTCCCGGAGTTGCCGAACATGTAGTCGACGATCCCATCCCCATCGAAGTCCTGCGACGCTTCGATCTTATTTGCTCCCAACGATTTCCCTCCCGTCCAACCCACAATCTCAGCATCTGGGTACACCCAGCGTGCGATGGTCACGTCGTCGACATCCACGCTGCCGCCACTGGTGTTCGACGGCGCCTCGACCAGACGGAAGGCCATCCCCGTGTGGCCGGCGTCGTCCACCGGGTAGTATCCTTCGTATGCGACCAGCTCTGGTCGGCCATCACCGTCGGAATCCCCCGCGTAGGCCAGGAAATTGCCCATAAAGCCGAGGGGATGCAGGTCGGCGTTTCGCGACACCGTCCACCACGCATCACCCGCGTCGGTCATCGACGAGAACCCGCACTCGTCG
>JAADHA010000417.1:0-600 GCA_013152105.1 Oligoflexia bacterium
GTCCTCCCCCCGCCAGAAAGAGCGCACCGGACGTTGTCGCAGACAAAAGCCGGTGCCCGTCGGCCAGCGGGTAGGTGGTGAGGGGGTAGAGCGCAGGAAATCGTCGACGACGGACGCGGTGAAGGCGACGGGGTTCAGCGCCACGGGCTCAGCTCCATGCCGTGGGCGAGAGGTGGTTCCGACGGAGGGGGCCACGGCTCCAGTGACTGTCGATGGCCTGAACGAACGCCGCCCGCACGAGCTTGGCGCGCTTCTCAAGCCAGTCGGTGGACTCGACGCGCACGTATACGCCCTCCATGGGGCTCGACCCGACCCGTGAGGTCGTCATCAGGGCCTCGAGGTCTTCGACGGCAAGACGGCCTCGACCAAGGGTGGGGACATGACGCAGCCCGAGGCGCTCCAACAGCTCGTCTCGGCGGGTCGTTGACCAGAAGCGCTCTACGGAATGATCGAACACGTCGAAGCCGAGAAACCAGTCCGGCAGCGCGTCGTACTCCACACTGTGAACCGCCACGCACCACTCGCCGAAGAGCATGAGGTCCGGCCAGAGCGCGTCGACGAGCGCGTCTCGTCTGGGAGCGAGCCACGACCACAGCGAGC
>JAADHA010000417.1:616-2065 GCA_013152105.1 Oligoflexia bacterium
AATCTGGCAATAGCCAGCTCCCCCGGTTCTGGGCGAGCAGTTCGCCGTCCTCGTCAACCGAGAAGCCCAGGTTTGCACCATCGATCTTCTCTTCGACCACCAGTTCCTGTGCTAGCAAGGACGCGCGCTCCTGGGGTGAGAGCACCTTGTCCTCACGCGGAGCGTTTTCGCCGAGCCAGGCGACGTGGGGGGTGTGTGGGAAACGATGGAAGGCGGTCAACTGGAATCCCGATCCCTACAGCAAGCCCGTTCCTCATCGGTAAGAATCTGCTGGAGCGTGATCCCCAACAGGGCGAGGGCTCTGGTCTCATTGGGATGCTCCCAGTCGCTATCGCACGCGTTCACCAGGGCGGCTTCGGCCTGGAAGGCTGCCGCGACCATCTTGCGGTCTCCAAGGTCGTGCAGCAGGACTTCCACCTCTTCGGGGAGCACGGCCACACGTTCGACGCCATTGTTCCAGTAGGACAGGCTGACGAAGGTGACCGCGTTCGTCTGGAACTTGTGTTGCACGACCTGCCTGCCGTAGCTCAGGAATCCGGGCATATTGGCCCGGCTCGAGTACTCGTCGAGGATCGTGCCGCCGGTGTCGAGGACCAGACAACGGTCTGACGCAGCACGGAAGACCTCGACCCATTCGAGGACCTTCAAGACAAGGCCCATTTCCCGGAGCGGAATCCGTGGGTGCATCCACCCCTGCTGCGGGGCCGACGCGATCGTGAGTACGTTTGTGTCGATAACCTCGTTGCTCATCGCTTCGCCTGCTCGATCATCCGGGCCATCATGCGCTTCATCTGGCGCTCCGTCTCACCGAGCGCGTCGCCGAAGAAATGTTCGGGCCAGTTGTTGATTCGCCCGAACTGGTCTACCTGCAGCCGGCGCAGCTCAGCTTTGCCGTCGTCAGCTCCATCCACAAAGTACATTCGGCACGTGTCTGGCCCGATCTTCTCGTCCGCGATGAGGAACTGGAGGCGCCTGAAGATATGCTCGGAGTGCGTCTCCACGATGAACTGGACGTTGCGCTCTTGGGCGACCTGCACCATCAGCTCCGCCAAGCCCACCTGGGCTCGCGGGTGGAGATGAATCTCAGGCTGCTCTGCGATGATCACGCTGCCACGAGGCACGAAGTAAGCCAGCACGAGCATCGGCAACACCTGCGAGATGCCGAACCCGACATCGACGATGTTCGCGCGTTGCCCACGCGTGGTGATCACGACCTCGAAGTAACGGGACCGGCCTTGGCGCACCAGCTCCAAGCCGTCGGCGACACCGAGTCGCTTCAGCCACTCCGAGACCCGCTCGACAAGCCAGCCTCGCCCACCTTCTTGGTCGGGCTTGCGCTTCTTGAGACTGTTTGCGCTCGCGAGCAGCGCGTACACGGCACGCTGCCCTCGCGGACCAAGGGTCCCCGGCGTCTGTCGACCCCACAAGTAGTTGCGCTCTGGCGACTCT
>JAADHA010000417.1:2161-4205 GCA_013152105.1 Oligoflexia bacterium
CGTGAGCGAACGCTCGGGCCGGAAACTGCGCTTCGACACCGGACGCTTGCCAACAATCACGGGCTGGTAGCCGGGCGCGGTCAGCCGATACCCGCCCCGCAATTGCCGATCCGCACCGTATGCCTTGCCAGACTGTGAGATCCTGAACCTATGGATGACGGGGACTTTGCCCGCATATCCATAGGTCGCCTCGTATTTCAGAACCCGAGCCTCTGCGTCCGCTGCCTCCAGGTCGGTCACCGTCAACCCGAAGCCCAACTCGGCCTTGGGATCGTGGCCGTGGATGACATCCTTGTAGCTACCAAAGTCCAGAAGATCGCCCTTTTGGCCGCCGAGGTTGAGGTCAAGACTGCGGTCCGTCGATCCAAAGGTCTGGCGCAGCAATAGCGGCACTTGCAGGAGGCTCGTCTTGCCCGCGGAATTCGCACCGAGCAGTAGGGTCACCGGTGCCAACTCGACGCCGGGCTCCCAGAGTTGCTCGCCCCAAGCCTTGAAGTTCTTGATGCGCAATCGGGTGAACATGGGTCAGGCTCCTGCATCGGGTAGTGTCCGGATCAGATGACGATCATGCCGCTCGCACGCCGCCCAACTCTCCTCGGGGGTCTGCGCGAGATCCAAGTCGAATTAGCGCGGCCCCAGCACGCTGGCCACGGGTTGAGGCAGGGGTGTTCCGCCAAGGCGGCATAGCATAGGTTTAACGGGGATTTTATTGTGCCGGCTTGATGGGGCCACGGGGCGGATGATCTCTGTAGTCGACCTCGCCCATGTGGTATCGGCCGTGCTCGCCCGCGTCGTAGGGCTAGACGCCGGTGATCATCGCGCGGCGGCTGCGGACGACCGCCATGCAAGCTGGCACCACCCAGTCTGGCACCCCAGCGAGCTCACGCCGCTCAGGGGCAGAGATCCCCGCTGCTGTCCGCGAAGCCGCTGTCCCTGATCGCCGCCCGTACGCCCGCCACGCCCGCGCCGGTCAGCTTTCGGTCGGGCACCTCGACGCCGTCGCGAGTGCAGGTGAACAGACCGTCCTCAACCAGGCGGCAGCGCGTCGTCTCGATGCCCCCGTTTCGATAGCGGATGTCGAGCACGACTTCACCGGTGCCGGTGCTGGTGCCGCTGCTGGTGCCAGAGCCCGTCGTGTCCGGCTTGCTGGCCAGGTTTGGGTCGAACAGCGCTTGGAGGATCGGCCGCAGCACGGGGACGGCGTTGGCGTCGCAGTGGGCGATTCGCTCGACATCACCCACCCGCCAGGTCGAGGAGGGCGCCGGCGGTGCCCGCAGGGCGTTGAGCAGCACATGGAGTTGGTCGAGCGCCGGCACCTTGACGAAGGGCACGCCCTTCACCACAACCGTGCGTGGGTGGCCGTCGGGGTTCAGCGTCCAGACCAGGGTCGTGGGATCGCTGACCGGGTCTTCGGGTTGGTAGAGCGGCTGTAGATTCGCCAGATCGGGTGCTTGCAGAGCGGTTCGCAGACGATCCAGGGCCGCTGTGTCCACGGTCGCCATGGTCCGCCAGCTTGCCGGCTGGGCTGTGGCCTTGACCCGGAGATCGTCACCCAGGCTGAGGGCCGTCTCGCTGCGTTCTTGCCACTGTCCGTCGGCCAGCACGCGCACCGACGTGGGCGCACCTCGGGAAGCTTGAATATCGAGCTGAACCAGAACGGTGTCGGCGACAGGTGTCATGGAAGCCTCGGGAGCGAAGGTCGCCGCAGGCGGAGGCGTGGCGGCCTGGCAGGCCAGCAGCGAGAACAGGCAGAAGAAGGGGATCATGGTTCAGGCGACGACCGGGCCGTCGGGAGAAGGAGAGGGGAAGTCTCCCATCGGGCCCAGGGCTCACTCGGCGTCCAGCCGATCCTGGGCGTAGGAGTTGCCACGTTGGCCGGCCCCAGGCGCCTGCGGTGTCCCCGGCCTGCCCTGGTCCACATCCTGAGTGGGAGACAGGGATGGCCGCGGGGCATGGGCGGGACTCCGGTGAGCGACAGGACAGGCGGCGACGACCAGCAGAGGCTACCACACCATGGCTGCGGTTCGCGTCTTCTCGATTCCTC
>JAADHA010000341.1 GCA_013152105.1 Oligoflexia bacterium
CGCCCCGCCAGAGAAGACCGCAAGTCCCACAAGCCCGTGGGCCGTCGCGATGACCAGCTCTTGGGCCGTCTCAAGGCCTGGCGCAATTCCATCGTGGACCGCGAACATATCGCGCCCGTGGTGGTCGCCAACAACCAGCTCCTCAAGGCGATCGCCTCGGCTGCTCCTCAGGATCTGGACGCCCTGCGGGCCGTGGACGGGATCCGCAACTGGCAGATCGCGACCTACGGTGCACGGATCCTGGAGATGGCCGCCGAGTCCGCCAATTCAAGGGACGGCCGACCGGCGAATAACGGTTCGAACAAGGGTCCGAACAAGGGCCGACGACGTCGTCGGCGACACGCCTCGCAGACCCAGGACGATCAGGGCGAGTAGACGCCGATGAAGGGCAGGTTTCGGTACAACTCGCCCAAGTCCAGCCCGTAGCCGACGACGAATTCATCGGGGATCGTAAAGCCGACGTGGCTGGCGCAAATCTCGACCTCGCGGTGGGCTGGCTTGTCCAGCAAAGCGACGGTCTGGATGCTGGCCGGCTTCCGCTGGGCCAGGAAGTGCGTGAGGTAGTCCAGAGTCAAGCCCGTATCGACGATGTCTTCGATCAAGAGGCAGTGCTGACCCTCGATGGGATGGCGCAGGTCTTCGGTGATCCGCACGACGCCGGTGGAGCGCGTTCCGCCGTGGTAGCTGCTGACCCCCAGGAACTCGCAGCGCACCGGGCCACCAAGGGCGCGCACGAAGTCCGCCATGAAGATGAAGCTGCCCTTGAGCACACCAATGCAGGTGATGGGCCCGTCCCCCAGGCCCTCTCGGACTTCGCGTGCCAGTTCTTCGGTCCGCTGCGCGATGCGTTCCTGCGAGATGAGCATGCGAATATGGGTGTCACCGTGGGCAGGCTCAGTCATGACGGCTCCGACAAAGGGGAGCCATGCGCCTAACGCAGGCTTACCGGCTGCTGCCTGGGGCGATCCGGTGACGGGTGGGGGAGCACCGCGTCTGAAAACAGGCGCGGCCGGTGATCAGCCCTCGCGCACGTCCATGACGCCATCACCGTCCAGATCCTTTCCGGTCTTGACGACGTTCCCCTGATCGTCGAAGTACTCCCAGAAGTCGACCTTTCCGTCGTGGTCGCTGTCCCGCTCCAGGCGGCGCACCACCTTGCCCTCGTAGTACTTGAAGAGGTCGAAGATGCCGTCAAAGTCGGTGTCGATTTCGGACATCACGCGCCGGCCGCCCTGGTAGTGATCGACCCAATCCACCCGGCCGTCGAAGTCGCCGTCCATCTCTTCTTTGGTGAGGACGCCGCTGTCATCGAACCAGGCGCGGAGATCGATGCGGCCGTCCCAGTTGAGGTCGGACTCCTTGCGCACCATCAAGGGCGCGGTATCTTCGCGTTCCTTGATGTAATTGAACACGTCGGCAATGCCGTCGCCGTTGATGTCGATGGCCTGCTTGGTCAGGCCGTCCTCGACCGGCGTCATGCTGATGACCGCCGCCCTTCGCAGTCCGGTCTGCGCCGTCTTGTGACCGCAGGCAGGCAGGACGCATGCAATCAGCGCGAAGCCCGCCAGCAAGTGGACGGGGACTGACGCTGTGTGGTCTCGCGTCATCATCTTTCACTTCCGGGGCAGCGGGTAGGGAGCCGAGAGTCTTCAGGTCGAGTCTTCAGGTCGAGTCTTCAGGTCGAGTCTTCAGGTCGAGTCTTCAGGCCCGGCCTAGATAGAGTGTATTGCCACAGTGCGGCCTGTCAAAGGATGCCTGACCGGCGGTGACGGTTCGCGGCAATATGTGACGTAGCCACCGACGTGCTAACCTAGGTTCTTCCGAACCGCCCAGCACGCGGCGCAATCGCCACTCGGCCGGGTCTGGCCTCAGGGGTCATCAATGAAACCAGGCGCGGCCACCGACGCCCACAGCGAGCGCCCAGCCCACCTGCTCATCGTCGACGATGAGCCGGTCATCCTTCAGATCCTGCGGGCGGTCTTCGAGGACCAGCCCTACCGACTCACGACCGTCTCCAGCGGTCAGGATGCGCGCAGCGTCATCGACGAACAGGGCTGCGACATCCTCATCACGGACAAAAACCTGCCCGACATCGGTGGACTGGACCTGCTCCTGCAGGCCAAGCAGCGTGATCCGACGATCGAGGTCATCGTGGTCACGGGCTACGGTTCGCTGGAGACGGTGATTACGGCAATGGAATTGGGCGCCTATGACTACGTCATCAAGCCGCTCAACAATGTGTTCGAGATTCGTCGCAAGGTCGAACGGGCCCTGGATCGCCAGCACATCGCCCGCGAAAATGCCCGTCTGCTGGTCGATCTTCGCGACAACAACATCGCCCTCCAGGCGGCCCTGGCCGAGGCCCGCGAACTTCAGGGCGAACTGATCCAGTCTGAAAAGCTGGCTGGCATCGGGACCCTGGCGGCCGGCATCGCCCACGAGGTCAGCAGCCCGCTCTTCGGCATCATGGGGCTGGCCGAGGCCATCCTGGACGAACAAGAGCCCAAGCTGGTGCGTGAGTACGCCGGCGACATCGTCGAGTACTGCCGGGGGATCCGAGACATCGTGGTGGAGCTGTCCAGCTACTCTCGGGCCGCTGCCGGCGAGTACCGCACGTCGGTGCCCGTAGCCCAGGTAGCCCGCGACGCGCTGCGGCTGGTAAAGCGCTCTTCGCCGGTTGAAGGCGTCGATTATGTGCTGGAGCTGGACGATGAAGAGACCATGGTCCAAGCCCGAATGAACGAAGTCCAGCAGGTCTTTGTGAACCTCATCAAGAACGCCAGTGATGCGGTCCGTGAATGCCACGGTGCCAGCGGCGGCCAGGTCCACATTCGCGTGAAGCTGGATGGTGATAATGTCGCCGCCGAAGTTCAAGACAACGGCGTGGGGATCCCCAAGGACAAGCTGGGCGTGGTCTTTGATCCCTTCTACACCACCAAGCCTCCTGGAAAGGGGACCGGTCTGGGGCTCAACGTCGTGTGGCGGATCATCACCAAGTACCGCGGGACCGTGAACGTCGAGAGCCAGGTCGGCCACGGCACGGTGATCCGTTTCCGCCTGCCGATCCAAACGAAATAGTCGCCTCCAGTGCGCCTGCGTACCAGGTTTGTCCTGCTGATCACCCTTGCGGCGCTCATGCCACTGGCGCTCTTGGGTGGCGTCGCGATCAAGGTCTCTACGGCTCGAATCGTCGCCAAGGTCACCGAAGTCCAGGTCCGCACGGCCGACGTGCTCTCCGACCATGTCGCGGACTGGCTCGACCTTCAGCTCCAGCTCATCGCGCGCCAGGTCTCCACCCTCGACTACCTGGCAACGGGCCAGATCCCCGAACGTTCCGCCTTTCTACGCCTGGTCTACAGCCAGAACCCCGCGGTACAGATCGCGGCTCTGGTCGACTCCAAGGGTGCCGACATGGCGCCCCCGATGGCCCTGAAAGTCGCGGGCACCGGGGCCCTGGCCGGCCGGGACGCCATCGACGCTGCGCGCCTGGAGCGCTTCTACGCCGACGTTGCAAAGGTGCGCCGGCAGACTCCTCCGGGGCGGGTCGGGTTCGGTGAGCCTGTCGTTCCGGCCGGTCGGAAGGCCCCGGTCGTTGTCCTGGTCGCGCGTCTGGTCGGGGGTGCCACCTTGGGGGCGGAGCTGTCCCTGTCACCTCTGGTTTCGCGCTTCTCGGTCCCGCCCGAGAGCGAAGAGGATCTGGCGCTGCTGGACTCGGCCCAGCAGCTCGTGCTGGGCGACGGCAGCCTGGTCGATGCCGAAGCGCTCACCGCCCTCCCCGAGGGTCTGCTCGAGGACGTGCGCTACACCCTGGCCGATGGCACCAAGGTCCTCGCGGCCAGCGCGCCGGTCGCGGGTACTGGCTGGCACGTCCTGGTCAGTGAACCACTCGACAGCACCTCGGCCTCGGCCCGCGATATCGTCGAGCAGACCGCCTATGTCATGGGTGTGGCGGCGCTGACCAGCATCATCCTGGGGCTCCTTGTCTCCCGCCAGATCACCGGTCCTGTCCTGGACCTGAGCAAGGCCGCGCTGGCGGTGGCCGAGGGACACGCGGGACTTCGCGTCGAGAGCCGCCCCGGAGGAGGCGAGCTGACCGAGTTGACCCACGCGTTCAATTTCATGAGCCGCAGGCTCGACCAGAATCGCCTGGAGATCGCCGCTCAGCGTGACGAGATCGAGGCATTCAACCGCGAACTCCAGGCCCGGGTCGAGCAGCGCACCCAGCAGCTCCGCCAAGCCCAGGATCGCCTGGTGCGCACGGCCCGACTCGCCGCCGTGGGTGAAATGGGGGCTGGCCTGGCCCATGAACTGAACAACCCCCTGGCGGGCATCCTGGGCCTGACCCAGGTTCTGGTCGAGCGCGCCTCGACGAAGGGCGAGGCTGGGATGTTGCGCAGCATCGAAGAGCAGACCCAACGCTGCTCAGAGATCGTCTCGCGCATGCAGGCCTTCTCTCGCCTGGACACGGGTGCCCCAGCCCTGGACCAAAAGGGCTGGGCCGTGGTAGACATCGGTGCGGTGATCGAAGAGGTCCTCGGCCTCATGCAGGGGTCCTTTGCTGACCGTGGCGTGACCCTGGCCTGGCAGTTGGCGTCAGGGCTGCGTGTGCGCGGAGACCGTGGCGCCCTCGGTCAGGCCTTCACGCAGCTCCTCACCAGCCTCCGCTCTGCCGCCGCACCAGGATCCCATCTCAACGTGAAGGGAATCACCCAGGACCGCGATGTCGTGATCGAGTTCCGCTTGGGCGGCGCTCCCTTGCGGGTGGGAGACGATGACTGGATGGCCTCGGGCATGGGCTTCTGGACCGCGCGCCAGGTGCTCGCAGCCCACGGTGGCCAGTTGGACGAACCGGTGTTCCAGCCCAAGATCGCGCCCACGGATGGTCGCTGGGCCGTGCGCCTGCCGGTGGCCTGAGTGCGCCAGGGGCTTCAACTGGTGATCGCCACGATGCTGGTACTGGTGGCCGGATATGTCGGCTACTTGTGGGTCTTTGCCGATGGCCCCGTGACCGCTCTGCGGGTCGTCGAGGCCACCGGCCAGGTCACGCGAGCGGGTCTGACGGGACCGGTCCACGCCCTGGAAACCGGGGACACGGTGGGCACGAACCAGACCGTCACGGTCGGCGAGAATTCGCGCGCCGTGTTGGCGGTCGGTGATGGCACGCAGATCGAGCTGGCGGCGCGGTCAGCGATCCGGGTCGTCGACATCAGCGCCACCGGCCTGAGGGTAGAGATGGAACATGGTCGCGTCTCGGCCCGGGTACGTGCAGGCAGCACGCCCTTGAGCGTGAGCAGTCGGGGACGCGCGATCTACGCCAATAATGCGGACTTCACGGTCGCCGTTGACGACGACGGTGCCCTGGTACTGGATCCAGACCGAGGCAGCGTTGTGGTGGATGGCTTCGGCGCGGAAGACAAGCAGGTGGGCGAGGGGACTCGCCTGTCTTCGCTTCCTGGACACGACGCCGTGCTCGGCAGGGTTCCGGTTGAGTTTCTGTTGAAGGTCGGTGTGCCTGGTGCGTCCTCGACCCGCCAAGCCGATGTGTTGGTCGAAGGGCAGACGGGTTCCTTCGCAGCGGTTCGCATCGGCCGCGAAGGTTCATGGACCCAGGTAAGGGCGGGGCCAGATGGTCACTTCAAAGCCAGCGTACCCCTGGATGAGGGCCCCAATCAGCTCCAGGTCCAGGCCCGTGATGTGCTCGGAAACACCCGCCAGGATGAGCTCACGGTCACGCGCGACAGCACCGCTCCTGTGATCTCGGGAAGTCAGGTTCAGTGGGGCCCCTGAACCTGTTCCTGGTCGCTTGGATCGGGGGGGGCTCTGCCCTCGCCGCGGCCCCCGCACCGCCCCCGGATCTGGCTACGGAGCGCAACACGGACGGCACGCCGGCCCTGTGGGTCTTGTCGGTGGACGGCGCGCCCAGGCCGGGCGATCTCCTGACCCTGGAGATCGCGGCGGCAGTGGAAGGGGAACCGTTGGCGACAGACGAGTTGCCCCAGGTACGGCTGAGCGCTGGCGACCGGATCGCCTCGACGACCCAGACCGCGCCAGGTCGTTGGCAGAGCCGGTGGCGAGTCCCATCGACAGCCACCCCTGGCCAGGACCTGATGGTCTCAGTCTCTCTGGGGGGCGCGCAGCAAGAGACCCCGCTGCACCTGGCACTACCGCAGCGACCGACCTTGGATCTGGGAAGTCATCTGGACTTCGCTGCAGGCCAGGAAGTGGCCATCGACCTGGTCCTGAGGGGCCCAGATCTGCCGCCGCCGCAGTGGCTGCAGGTCGCGGTCGGTGAGGGAGCGGTGCAGGAAGTCATCGCGGGCACCGACCGGCTCTCCCTGCGGTGGACGCCGCGCGCAGACCCGCTGCCACGTGCGGTCCCGATCCTGGTTC
Organism: Oligoflexia bacterium; assembly: GCA_013152105.1. Classification (GTDB taxonomy): domain Bacteria; phylum Myxococcota_A; class UBA796; order UBA796; family UBA2385; genus UBA2385. Next base: position 6,391 of record JAADHA010000341.1, read on the forward strand.
GCGACGGCCGGCAGCCAGGTCTGCCGCCCACGCTGGGCGTCGTCCGCCTGGTGGGCCATCCCCGAGTACCCGTGGAGACCGATCCAGGGGCTGAGCTGCTGATGAGCATCGGTACCCGCAACTACGGACCCTTCATCGCCGGCGCTGACGGCGTGGCGGTGGCCACCCCCGATGTCTACCCCGGAGAGACCGTGGCGACGGTGGTCGCTCGAGACGAGCTGGGCAACGAGCGGCGCACGCAGATCACCTTGGCTGGTGCCGTGTCTCCCAGTCTGCTCATCATGCCCGAAGGTGCCCTGGTGCCCGGCCAGCGGCTCCCCGAGCTGAACGTCGCGGCCATTCGTGGCGATGGCCGCCCTTGGACGGGTCCGGCTCCGACCTGTCGCACGGCGGTCGGTGCGCCCCTGTCCATCGCGCCCGTGGCCGCCGGGCTCTGGCGTGCGGCCCTGCCGCCGGGGGTCGATGCGATCTTCGACCTGCGGGTGGAGTGTACGTTGACGGGCTCGGGGGTCCAGGATCGGGCGCGAGCGACCCGCCAGATCGGGGTCGAGCCAGGGATACCGGCGGCCGTACGGTTGCGGGTCTGGCCGCCGGAGCTGTCGGCGGATCTTCCCGTTGCCCAGGTCCAGGCCTGGCTGGAGGGACCGCTGGGAGACCGCCTGCCCGTCGCCGGGCTCCAGGTCTTCGCGGACCACGGGGTGTTGACCCCACAAGCCGGTAGCCCGGCGATGCTGGTGGCTTCCTATGACGGAAGTGACACGGTGATGATGGGCGAGGACCGGATCCGGGCCAGTTGGACCCCGCCGGCCGGCGACGGCGGTGTGTGGCGCCTGGGGGTCGGGATCGACGGCCTGCCCACGCCGACAGGCGATCTGCCGGTCGTCGTCCAAGCACAGGACCGGCTGGGCCGGCCGCTTCCGAACGCCCTGGTGACAGTCAGCGCGGACGGCGGCCCGGACGATGGCCTGGACGATGGCGAGGTCGTGGGTCGGACCGATGATCATGGTCGCGTCGCGCTGACGCTCGCAAATGTCCAGGCTTCTGGACCTTGGGTCTTGCGGGCCCGGTCCGGCTCGGTCGAGCGAGACCACGCGGTCTTCGCCGCGGATGTCGAACAGCCCGAACACCTCCCGGGCGCTGAGCTGGTGGCGGTCGTGGATCTCCCGGTCCGTACCGGCGATGTGCGCCATATCGACGTCCACGCCAACCCCGAGCGCGTCGCGGCCGGCGGAAAACAGGCGTCTGCCGTGGTCGTTAGTCTGCTGGACCGCAGCGGAAGGCCCGTGACCAATATCGTGCCACGAATCACGGCGAGTGAGGGCCAGCTCGGTCGGGTACGCCTGACCGAAGATGACGTCTTCGAGGTGGACTATCGGCCCCCCGCCCGCAAGGCCTATGGCACGGTCGAGCTCTCGGTCAATGCCCCTGACGATGCCTGGTCGGCTCACACGCGTGTCGAGGTGGTACCTCAGCCGCTGCGCCACTCGCTCAGCGTGCGGGGCGGCTGGGTCATGGGCTCGGGCCGCATCAGCAGCCCGTCGGGCGGACTCACCTATGAAGCGGCCCTGCCTTGGATCCCGACGACCTTCATCGGCCGCGTTGGCGTCATGGCCTACGCCGAGCGCAGCGTTGTGACCGATGATGTGACCGGGGACACGGTGTCCTTGGACCTGCAAGTTCTGCCACTCAATCTGGACATGCTCGTGCGCCAGGAAATGGGCCGCTTCTCGGTGTATGCGGGTGCTGGCCTGGTCGTCGCCCCCTACCGCCTCACCGCGACCTATGGGGATCGGGTCGCGATCCGGTCCATCGGGCTCGCCACACCCGGACCGGAGATCACGGGTGGCGCTGGCCTGCGCATCGGCAGCTCCGAACTGAGTGCAGAGATCTCCTTCATCTACCTCTCAATCCCCCCCGCAGATATCGGCTTCGAGGGGCTGATCGGTGGCTTTGCGCCCAGTCTGGGCTGGAAGATCCTGTTCTGATGTACTCGAAACAGGATGACCACCCACACCGACAAGCACCGCGGCCCAGGTCAGCTACACTGACAGCTACACTGAGCACAGCTTTGTGCCCGTGTCGCCCGGCACGTCAGCGCAGCCGACCCTCGCAGCCGCCCCCACCCGCAGCCCAGTCCGTCATGAACGACCCGCGCCCATCCACCTCGAGCGTCCCAAAGCGGTTGGCTGTGGCCACGGCGATCGCAGCGCTCGCGCCACTGGTGCTGGTGGCCGCGTGCAGTCCCTCCTTGCCCGACCCGGTCGTCAGCGCGGTCCACCCTGACTGGGGCTTCAACGGTGAGGACACGCAGATCGAGGTCGGCGGCCAGTCCTTTTTCCCTCGGGTGCAGATCTCGGGCTCGAACCGGGTCGAGCAGGACCACCAGTTCGCCGTTGTCCTGGGGACCGATCCCGAGACGCAGCTTGGAACCGTCGAGCTGGTGGACTATCGCCACATCCTGGCGATCGTGCCGGCCGGTCTCCCGGTGGGCAGCTACGACTTGCGGGTTGAGTCGCCAACCGGCGCCGCCGGGATCCTCGAAGATGCCTTTGAAGTGCGCGATACCCGCGCCGATCAGATCCGCGTGACACCCGCCCAGGGCCAGCTCTCGTGGATTGTCCAGGAATACGCGGCCCTGACCATTGAGCTGGTCGATCCCGACGGCCAGCGCGTGGCTGAGGATATCGAGGTCCGGGTCACCGTCGATGATGCCGAGCCGGACACCATCTCCTTCCAGGACGACACCCTCTTGGACCAGGTGCCGCTGAGTGATGGCACTGGCATCGGCGGGCGCCTGGGACCAGACGGCACGGCGACGGTCGCCCTGACCAGCAAGGTCTCGACCGAGGCCGTCATCGTACGCATCGACGGCGCGGACCCCTCCTCGACTGTGGAGGGCGCGCTGCAGATCCTCAGCTTTGTCCCCGGGGATGTGGCAGGCCTGCAGATCCTGCTCCCCAGCCCCGTCTTCGACACGGTCGCGGGCACCAGCTTCGACATCGACCTCTCGGTTGTCGACGAAGGCGGCAACGTGGTCGATGGTGCGGACACGGTGCTGGTGATCCAGGAACTGTGCAGCGGCGGAACCCTCTACCAGCCGACCTCCTTTGTGGGCGAGATCACCGGCCAGCCGGTCTCGGTGACGCGGGCGAGTGTTGATGGCTGCGACGCTAACGCCATCGTTGCCTACGGCATCTCGGGAGGCAGCGCGGTGCAGGGCCAGTCCAACCTGTTCTCGGTCGCGGCTGGCGACCCGGTGGGCCTGGATCTGGACGTGTGGCCGGACCAGGTTGTCGCTGGCCAGGAAGAGCTCCTGACGGCGATCACCGCTGTGGATGAGTGGAGCAACCGCGCGGTCAGCGTAGAGGGCGCCGTCGATCTTCAAGCCTCGGTGCAAGGTGGCGCCTTCTCGCCCCCTGCCTGGTCGCAGTGCTATGACCTGATCGAGGGCGCGAGCTACTGCCGAAGCCTGCTCGACATCGCTGGTGAGGACGTGGTGCTGTCCGCCACGACGGCTGGTTCAGACGGTCTGGTCGGCGTGAGCGCGTCCTTCACCGTGCTTCCCGGGGCCGCGACTGATCTGGTGGTCAGCGTCGACCCGGCCACCGTGGTGGCTGGCGAGACCTTCTCGCTGTCCATCCAAGCCCAGGACGCGTTCGGCAATAGCGTGACCCTCGACCCCCTGGGCGCCGACCCGGCCAGCTTCGACGATCCGCAGCACGACGCCGAGTGCGACTGGGATCACACAGCGGACAGCGACGACATCGAAGTCTACGCCTGCGTGGCTGTGGTCGCGGGCGATGACCGTGTGGTCACGGTGACTGTGCCATCCCTGGGGCTCAGCGGTCAGTCCGATCCCTTTGCGATCACCAACGCGGCCTTGGCGACTGTGGCGGTCAGCTTGGCGACCACCAGCGTCGTGGCGGGTCAGCCGCTGACCGTGGGCCTGGTGGCGAGCGACGCCTATGACAACCCCTATACCGTGCAGGATGACCCCGTCCTGGATCTGGCCGACACCACCGTTGATGTGTCACCGGTCAGCGTGGTGCTGGATGGCGACGGCACTGCCAGCTTCGACGTGGTCATCACGGTGGCCGTCGCTGAGGACACGCTGACTCTCAGCCAGGCCGGGGTCACGCTGGGAAGTTCGACCTCCTTCGCGGTGCTGGCGGGCCCAAGCGCTGGCCTGGAGCTTGCCCTTGAACGCACCTTCGCCTGGCTTGATCAGCCGCTGCAAGGCGTGTTGAGTGCGGTCGACAGCTATGGCAATGTCGCGACGGACTACAGCGGCTCACCGACCCTGCGATCCGCCGAAGGCTGGGGTGATCCAGTGGTGATCCCGGCTCTGGACGCGGGTGTCCTGGCGGTGTCCTACCAGTGGCTGCAAAAAGGGCTGGGTGATGGCCTGATCGCGGACGATGGCGCCTTCCGCACGACGGTCACGGTCGATGTACTCGACAGCGCCTGTGCCAGCCCTCCCACCGCCGCGCTGACGGTGGACGACCAGGCACCGGCGGTGCTCTGCACGGTGCTGACGACGGGCAGCACCCGGACGGTGACCGTGTCTGCGGAAGACAGCGTGGCTGGCTCCGCGTCACTGTCCCGTTACCACCTCCGCGACGAGGATGGCCAGTGGTTCGCAGGCGGCTCATCGACCTGGAGCCGGTCGTGGGACACCGTCGGCGGACGGACCCTGGGCGTGGTCGTAGCGGACGACAACGCATGCGCGGATGCCGCCGACGTGGATGTCTTCGTGGGCAGCCCCGATGGCACCCCCACGGGCCCGGTCGATGTCAGCCTGGCCTCGTCCAGCCTCACGGCGGGTGACAGTGGAGCGGATGGCATGACCACCGCGACCCTCAGCGCCACGGACTGCGCTGGCGATCCGCCGACCACCGCGACCTTGTTGGTGCGTGCTGATCTGGGCGCCATCGACACCAGCAGCGGCACCGTGACGGCGACCGGATCGGGCTTGGAGCTCACCCTGGACGCGACTGGTGTTGCCACCCTGGTCTGGTCGATGGCCGAAGAGCGCGCTGACGGTCAGGCATCACTCTTTGCCGGGTCCGAGGACGCGGTCGCCTTCGGCCAGGCCCAAGCCCTGGTCATCAACGATTCGGTGCGGCCGGCCGTCATCTCCTTGGATCCCTACGGCACCACGGCGGCCAGCTTTGACTCGATCCAGGTACAGTTCAGCGAAGACATCTTGTCCAGTACGGTCTCAACCGACGCCGTCAGGCTGTTCGATCCCGATGGGCTCGCAGTCAGCTTGATCCCCGACGATCTGGCGGTCTCGGGCGGCGACCTGCTGATCTCGATGCCGGGCACGCAGGACGCCTCGCTAGGAGTGTGGACCCTGCAGCTCGACAGCACCCTGCGCGATCTCGACGGGAACCGACTGGACGGCACGTGGACAGACACCCGCAGCGCCTTCGCGATGGACTTTGGGGTGGTCACGGACAGCGCCCCAGACCTGGCCTCGTGCTGGACCGACACGGACATCGTGCGCCCTGACGGCGACGACGGCTTCGGTGACCAGGCGGACTTTGTCGTCATGACGGTCTCCGCGGGTGCGGTGCCGGACTGGTGGAGACTCCAAGTCTCCTCTGCCGATGGACAGCTTGTTCGCACGATCTGGACGCCCGAGGGTAGCGCCTCCAGTGCCTCCCTGTCTTGGGACGCCCGTGGTCAGGACGGGCTCGTCGTACAGAACGGCGACTACCTGCTCGTGGTGAGCCCCGCCGACCTCTACTGGAATGTCGGCACGAGTTGTTCGGCCACGGTCACCGTCGACAACCTGCTGGTGTCGCCGTGAAATATGGTTACAACGTACGCACTTGCTGCTTCCTCTGTCGCGCCACGCCTTGCTTGGATTCGCCATGACCACCAGCCCGCCGGACTCGGACAGTGCCCAGATCATGGAGACCGGTCGCTTGGCCGAGCTGGGGCTCAGGGCCGCTCAGCTCGTGCACGAACTCCGCCAGC
>JAADHA010000486.1 GCA_013152105.1 Oligoflexia bacterium
AGCAGCACACCGCCCAGCCTGCGAGGCAGCCGGGACAAGACCCGCAACAAGCCTGCCGCCCCTAGGGGCAAGATGACCGGCACGATGGGGCAGAGCCACTTCCAGTACAGGTTGTGATCGGGGCTGTGTTGGGCCACAAAGCCGATCCCCAGCCAGATCCCGATCATCCCGATGGCCGCCAGGCCCCAGGTCCGAGCCAGTCCGTGCCGAGTCCAGGGGGTCATCAGCAACGCGACCAGCAGACCGACCCAGATGCCCCACCCGATGCGCCAGGGCATCACCCATGCGCCGAGCGTCCCGGAGACCTCTAGGCCGCGCTTGATCCAGTCGAGTCTCCCCGTCGCCTCGGCGCCCAGACCCGTCTCGACGTTGACGTCCATGGCGTGCTGCCAGAAGAAGGGCGTGCCATGGTCGACCCAGGTGTAGCAGGACCAGAGCGCCACAGTGAGGACGAGCGGGAGCACGGCGAGAAGCAGCCGACGGCCTCGATGGCCGTGCCCCAGCGCATGCAGGGCGAGGACTGGAAACAGGAAGAGCGCGCCATCGAAGCGAACCAGGAAAGCCGCACCTGCCAGGGTCCCCGCCAGGATGAGCCGTTCGCTGCCCAAGGCCGCCAACACCCCCATCACGGCGGCCGCGTACACCGGCTCACGCAAGGACGACGTGCTGTACAAGGCGAATTCTGGCTGCACCACCAGCAGGATCCCCGCGACCCAGGCAGCGCTCCGCCCAGCCAGGCGGCCAGCCAGCGCCACCGCGAGGGCGACCGCGATCAGGCCACCGCACAAGGTGACGGCCCGTGCGGCCACCACCGTGTCGCCGACCAGGGCCAGCACCGCCGCAGACAGCGCATAGTACCCCGGCATATGGTTCATATCGTAGTGCCGGAAGCCGCCGTCCAGCACGCCGCGGACCATGGCCAGATTGCCGTAGTCGCTCTCTTCCCAGCCGTAGTAGCGGCCCATCAGCCACAGGCGCCAAGCGGCGGCCAGCACCACAATGATGCCGACCCTGCGCGCCGAAGTGCCGGGCCACAGCCGCCTCACGGCCGGCACCTCAGCTCGTTATGCAACGGCCCATGCACCCGCCCAGCGCCCCTCCGCAGAGTCCATCGCCTCGCCCCGTCGAGACCGGCCACGCACGGGCTGACGATGGGCTGCAGATCCACTGGACCACCATCGGACGTGGCCCGCTGATGGTCTGCTGCAACGGGGTCGGCGTCGGGACCTTCTTCTGGAAGTATCTGGAGCGCTACTTCTCGGACCGCTACACCGTGCTGCTGTGGGACTACAGGGGCCACGGCCGCAGCAGCCGCAAGTTGGACCCAGCCTCGGCGGACATGAGCGTCCAACGCCACGCCAGGGACATGGACGTGGTGTTGGAAGCGGCGCGTGCCGCCGGTGCGCCCCCCGATCCGGCCATCGTCATCGGACACAGCATGGGCTGCCAGGTCGCCCTGGAACGCTACCGCCGACGTCCTGATGACGTCGCCGCCTTGGTGCTGGCGCTGGGAACGGCGGGTCGTGCCTTGGACACCTTCTTTGACTGGTCGCACTCCCCTGCCCTCTTTCATGCCGCCCATCGCGTGATCTTCCAAGGTGGTCCACGCTTGAACCGCGCCGTACGACCGCTCCTGCTGTCCCCCATCGCTTTCCATATTGCAACTCGCTTTGAGTTGGTGGACCCCTACTACACGGCCCGCACGGACCTGGTGCCCTATCTCGCTCATCTCGCGACCCTGGATCTTCGCCTGTTCATCGAGAATGTCTGTCGACTCAACGACCACGACTGTTGGCCCCTGCTGCATGAAATCGACCGGCCTGTGCTGGTGATCGCGGCCGAGAACGACAAATTCACGCCCATGTGGTGCAGCCGAAAGATGGTCACAGAGACTCCCGGAGCCGAGCTGCTGGTGCTGGCTGGTGCCAGCCACGCAGCATTGATCGAGCAGCCCGAGACGATCAACCACCGCGTCGATCGCTTTCTGCGCGACCGCCTCACGTCCCCTGCCGACGCTCCGCTTCATTCCGAAAACGCAGCAACAGGTCCGGCAGATCTCGACCGACCAGTGACCGCATGACGCTGCCGGGTACAAAGCTGCCCGTCAAGAGCTCGATCTCATAGGTCGCAAGCGTCCGCTGTCCATCGGCCAAGGCGTCGAGGACCCAGCTCCCATCGTTGCTTCGAAAGATCCCCTCGACCAGCGACCAGCTCAGGTGCAAGGGCTCGGGCAGCTCCAAGCGCAGGGTGTACTTCAGCGGGCGAATAAGCTGAATGGAAAAGCGTACTTCCCACGCCGGGATGTCCTGGGGTCTCGGCGATCGCTCGTGGCGCAGAACTTCGACCCGACGCATCCAGGGCAAGAAGCTGGGGTAGGCCGCAAAGTCCGTGATGACCGCCATCACCGCCGCAGGCGGCGCCCCGATTTCGACCTGCTGGCGTGCGCGGCTCATGAAGAACCGGGCCTGCGTCGCCGACGGCGCCGACGACGACGACCGCTGGCGTTGCGTTCGGGGCCGGGTGTCGGCGAGGGGATCGGGTCTCCCAACCAGTGGCCCCATCTGGACTGGACCGCCCGAGCCAAGGTGGATGACCGGCGCAGATTGGGATCCAGCCGAGCGACATCAAAGGCTTCGGCTCGAGCCCGCAGCAGCAGAGCGCGGTCTTCGGGGGGGTCGGCCCAGGCGAACTCGGGTGCTTCGGTGGACCGTTCGCCCAGCAGGGCTTGCACCCCCCGGGCCTGGAGATCCAGCTCGGACAGGCGGAAGCCATCCGGTTCTTGCTGGACCAGCTCGATCAGCCGTCGCCCTTCTTGCGATGGTTCGTCTCCCATGACGAAGGCACAGAAGCCACGTCGAAGGTGGGAACGAAGGCGATGCAGGCGCACCAGGCTGTGTTTGTCTGCGTGCTCGACCACCATGACGGTCGCGTTGTCAACCGCGGGTGCGTCTTCGATATAGGTCGTGCTGATCAGCACATCAATGCGCCGATGGGCGAAGTCGTCGAACACGCGGAAACGTTCGTCACGCCCCATGGCCGATGCGTAGACAGCCATGCGGGTGTCAGGCAAGAATTCCCTGCGCATGGCATCGGCGTAGCGCTGGGCATCCTGGGGCCCCAACAGGTCCTTGCCATGCGAGACGGGGAAGACCACCATCGCCTGGTGTCCAAGTGCTAGCTGTTCGCGCACCAGATCGTAGGCTTGGCCCCGCTGTTCCCCCGAGAAGACGCGTGGGATGGTGCTGACGGCCCCCCGGCGCGGAACGACCGTCAGGTCGAACTCGCCAAATACGCTCAGCGCCAGGCTGGCCGGAATCGGCACCGTGGTCATCACCAGCAGGTCTGGCCGAATTGAGCGCCCCGACAGATCCTGTGGCGAGACCGTACCGAATTGGTCGCGTTCTTCCACGATGACCAGCCCAAGCCGCTTCCAACTGACCTTTTCATCGAGCAGGGCCCGCGTTCCGTACACCAGGTGGGCTTCGCCGCGTTTGATCGCGTCGGCCTGGACATGACTCAGCGTGCCACCTGCCAGAATCCCGGCGATTCCCAGGGACCGCAGCAGAGGCTCAGCGAAGAGGAAGCGACGTTCCGCCGTGAGCGCGTCGGGGCAGACCATCGCGACCTGCCCACGGCCCTCCACGACGCACACGGCGCTGAGCAAGGCGACCAGACCCTTGCCCGTCCCGACATCTCCCTGGAGCAGCCGCGCCATCGGGCGAGGCTGGATGAGGTCCCGCAAGATGTCATCGAGGGCGCACTGCTGAAGATCGTCCAACACGACGCCATGCTGAAGCTCGAGCTGCCCCAAGAAACCATGCAGCACCGTGTGTGAGACGCCACGTCGGTTCCCATCCTGGCTGGAGCGAATCGCCACACCAAGTTGCAGCAAGAACAGCTCTTCGAAGGCCATCCGAGTGCGGCCTCGACGCGTGGTGTTGGCCGGAAAGTGAGCGTCACGCAAGGCTTCATCGAGACTGAGCAGGCGCTGGTTTTCCAGCACCCGCCCCGGCAGCGAGTCTGCCAGGCGTCCCATCAAGCCGCCAAGCGCACGCGCGATCGCGTCGCGAAGGTCTCGGTCGTCTACGTCCGCGATCCCATATCGGCCCAGCCAACCGCTACCGCGACCCTCTAGACCCACGGTCTCAGCTTGGTACACCGACACGGTCCTGACCGCGGGCAGCGCCGCTGGATCTGCCGCTGGATCTGCCGCAGGATCTACCAGGGAGAGGTCGGCGTCATCCATGTCGACGGTGCCGACGAGCGCCAGCTCGGTGCCAGCTTTCCACGACGAGAAGCCGCGAGGGGGCGGTCCGATCCATCGCGCCACAACGTGCAGATCGTCTTGCAGCCCCAGCACGACCTCGTGACGTCGTACACCCGGCGACAGCCGCGTACAGCGACGGAGCACCACGCCCCGCAGCATGAACTCGCCCTCGGGCTCGTCCACGACACTGTCAGTGAGACTACGCAGTTGCGGGCGACGGTCGAAGCTGATCGGCGGCAGCAGCAGGAGCTCGGCCACGGTCTCCACGCCCACCCGCTGAAGCAGCACAAGCAGTTGTGGATCGAGGCCCGGCACCGCCGACAGCGAGGCGCCGCCACGTTCGGCGTGGTGGAAGGGAAGACGCACGGGTACATCGGGCGCCCGTCGCCCCCGAGAGCCCCGGCGTGACGCTGCTCGTTGAGTCTCCGCGGTGGTCTCTGACGCGCTGGCCAGCGCTGCTTGCATGAGCGTGTCGAGGTCGGGTTCGCGTTCGGCTTCGGCTTCGGTTTCGGCTTCGGTTTCGACCTGATCGCTGACCGGCTGAGCCGCTTCCGCGTCCACGCCTGGCGCGACAGCCAGCGTGTCCAGCGGCGTGTCCAGCGTGACCGCCACAGCGGGCTCAGCGCCCGCAAGTTCGGGCGCCGATGTCTCGGCGGTGGCGTCGACCGGTCTGTCCGAACCGTCCGTGCCGCTGGAGCGTGGGCCACGCCGACGACCACGTCCGCGCCCACTGCGGGGCAGAAGCAGCCGCGCCCGAGGCTCGAATATGGCGAGAGTCGCCCCAGCCTGGCAAAGCGGCAAGACCCCTTCAATGACCGCCACGGCGGCGGTGAGGACGTCCGTCCACTGGTCTGGCGCCGTCTGGTCCAAGGCCCCAAGGTGGACCATCAGCGCGTCGAGAGCGGCGATGGTCTGGTCACGCTGGGGAGCGCCGTCCTGGTCCCCGCGCAAGGTCGCCAGGGCCTGATCGATCAGGCGTGAGCAGTTCTGACCCAGATACGGGGCTTGCGACGGGCCAAGCGGCGTTAGAGACGCCCACTCCAGGGTCCGACGCACGGCCGCCAGGCGACCCCACACCACCGATGAGCCGACGGTCGGGCCACCGATCGAAGTGGATGTGGGGTTCACGATCACCCCTACTTGTACTGGACGTCAGTGACCGCGAAGCTGCGGCGGCCACCGGGGGTGATCACGAGCACTTCATCATCAACCCGCTTGCCAATGAGCGCCCGCCCGATGGGACTGGAGAAGGAGATCATCCCCTTGGCCACGTCCGCCTGATCGACGCCGACGATCCGGTAGGAGACGGTCTCTTCGGTGTCGAGGTCCTCGAGCTGTACTGTCGCGCCGAAGACGACGCGGTCAGAGGGCTCCATGTCTTCGATGTTGATGATGTCAGCGCGGGCCAACTGGCCCTTGAGGTCTCCGACACGGGCTTCGCAGAGTCCCTGCCGGTGCTTGGCGTCCTCGTATTCCGAATTTTCGGAGATATCCCCGTGCGCCCGGGCTTCCTCGATGTCCTTGACGATCTTGGGGCGTAGGACTTCCAGGTGGTGCTTGAGTTCAGCCTGCAAGGCACGGTGCCCCTCTGGGGTCATCGGCACGCGATCCATGTGTTTCCTCTCTTTGTCTCGAATGTCCTGAGAAAAGGCCGCACACCGTCCGGGGGGCATCCCGAGGGATGCAGGGAAGCGAACGAGCGAAGCGAACGAGCGATGCCAGAGTCGATGTTCCGGTGCGTCCCGGTCCAATCAGGATGGGCCGGAGTCCATGCGCCGATGTCTACCGGAAGCTGGCCCGCCAGGCGCGACCGTCGAAGAGGGTAACCCGCCATCGGCACACAGCGAGTTCAGATCGCCGCGATCAGCCGGCCGGACACCACCGTGGCCAGGACACGGCCCCGCAAGGCATGCCCCACCAACGGTTCATTGGATGATCGGGACTGCACCGGTGGCGCGCAGGGGCCCTGGAAGCCAGGGTCCACCAGCGCCAGGTCCGCGACATCGCCCACAACGATGCGCGCCGTCCGCCCAAGCACCGCAGCCGGCGAGACCGCCAGCGCCCGAGCCACCCGCGGCAGGTCGCCATCAAGCGCGGTGAAGGTCGCACTAAAGGCCGTCTCCAGTCCGACCGCGCCGGGCTGTGCGCGCTCGAATTCCAGTTCCTTTTCCACGCGGGTCCACGGCGTGTGGTCCGAGCACACGCTGTCGATGACGCCGGAGACCACCGCGGCACACACGGCCAGCCGGTCCTGCTCGGGTCGCAGCGGAGGGAGCAGCCGGGTCACGGAGTCGTAGCCACTGTCGCTGACCGCAGTGTCCGAGAGCACCAGGCTGCGGGCGGGCACCGAGGCCGTCAACGACAGCCCCGCGTCCTTCGCCCTGGCCAGCAGTTCAGCACCCACCGCCGTCGTGACATGGGTGAGGTGAACCCGTGCTTTTGTGGCGCGCACCAAGGCGATCACCATCGCGATGCCGATCTCCTCGGCCGCGGCCGGGATTCCCCGCAAGCCAAGCTGAACACTGGTCTGGCCCTCGTGCATGCAGCCGCGCGCCTCGAGCGCCCGCTGCCCCGGACGGAGCAGCACCACACCACCGAAGGGGCGGGCGTAGGACAGGGCGTTGTGCAGCATCGCGGCATCGGACACCGTCCGCCCGCCATCGCCAATCGCGACGCAGCCCGCCGCCAGCATCGAGCCCATCTCGGTCAACTCCTGGCCGAGCAGACCCACCGTGAGGGCCCCCACCCGCTGGACCCGAGCGCCAGGCAGATCGTGGCTGGCGTCCACCAGGCCTTGGGCGATGGCCCCGCTGTCGACCACTGGATCGGTCGCCGGAGACGCCAGCACCGTCGCAAAGCCACCGGCCGCGGCCGCCAAGCTGCCACTGCGCAGGTCCTCGCGCCAGGTCGTGCCCGGATCGGCCAGGTCGGCCACCAGGTCCACGAAAGCAGGCAACAGGGCGTACCCCGCGCAGTCCACGACCCGCGCATCGCCCGCAGCCAGATCGACGCCGATCTCGGCGATCTGCCCGTCCAGCACGCGCACATCGAGCACGCGGTCCACGCCCGTACTCGGGCAGACCACCCGTCCTTGCCTAAGCAACAGCATGGTCAGCTCCAGCGGGGAGTGGGTCCCCCCCCAGCAACAGGTAGAGCAGCGCCATGCGAACGGCCACGCCGTTGGTGACCTGCTCCATGATGACCGACTGGGAGCCGTCGGCGACCTCTGGACTCAGCTCGACCCCGCGATTGATCGGCCCAGGGTGCATCACCAGGATGCCGGGCCGGGCCTGGCGAAGCCGGGCGAGGTCCAAGCCGTAGAAGCGCGAGTACTCTCGGGCCGTGGACATCGCGCCCGGCTCCAGGCGTTCTCGCTGGATTCGCAGCATCATCACCACGTCCGCTTCTTCCAACACGTCGTCGATGCGGTGGCGCACGCGTACGCCGAGCTGTTCCAGTTCGGGCCGGCACATCGTCCCCGGCCCCGCCAGGACCACGCTGGCACCCAGCTTCCGAAGGCCAAAGATGTTCGAGCGAGCGACCCTGGAGTGATAGACATCGCCCACGATGGCCACGGTCCGACCGGCCAGATCGCCCAGATGGTCCCGCATGGTCAACATATCCAGCAGCGCTTGGCTGGGGTGCTCATTGATGCCGTCGCCCGCGTTGATCACGGTCCAAGGAAAGGCGCGAGCCAGCATATGAGGCGCGCCGGAACAAGGGTGCCGAATGATGATGGCATCGGGCTTCATGGCGTCGATGTTTCGCGCCGTGTCCATCAGCGTCTCGCCCTTTTTCGTCGAGCTGGTGGATGCGCTGAAGCCAAGTGTGTCGGCTGACAAGCGCTTGGCCGCCAGGTCGAAGCTCATGCGGGTGCGGGTGCTGTTCTCGAAGAAGAGCGTCACGACCGTGCGCCCTCGCAGCGTCGGGACCTTTTTGATTCGGCGCTCGCTGACCGCGCGAAAGTGGGCAGCGGTGTCCAGGATCTCGGTGATCTCTTCCACACCCAGCCTGCGCAATCCCAGCAGATCCTTTCCGAGCATCAGTGGGCTCCTGCATCAGGCGAGTCGGGTGCTTCAAAGCGCATGATCTGCACACCATCGTGGTCCGAACCGTCCTCGCGCAGGCTGACCATCACCCGGTCGAGCTTGCCCGTACCCAGCGTGCGTCCAACGAAGTCCGCGGCTATCGGCAGCTCACGGTGACCGCGATCCACCAGCACCGCGAGCTGAACCCGCGCAGGTCGACCAAAGTCCATCAGCTCGTCCAGGGCGGCACGGACGGTCCGGCCGGTGAACAACACATCGTCCACCAGCACCACGTGCCGACCCGCCAGCTCAAAGGGGATGCTCGAGACGCCCAGGGTCGGCTTCTCGAGACCGGTGTACAGGTCGTCTCGGTAGAGGGTGATGTCGAGGGTCCCGACCTGCGGGCGATGCCCCTCGGTCCGCGCGACCGCGTCCGCCAGACGCTGGGCGAGGTGAGCCCCCCCGGTCACGATTCCGATCAACACGAAGTCGTCGGCATCACCCAGGCGCTCTGTGATCTCATCCGCGAGCCGCCGTACCGTCCGGTCGAGGTCTCGCGCGGTCATCGCCCGCCACGCTTCCATGCCTGCTCCGGTTCAGACCGACGGCAGGGAGCCAGCCGGTCGAGCGCAGACTATTCCGGTCCGCCGACGCGGCCCACCGCAACCACGGTGAGGTCTCCTGGTGCCGCCGCCCGATGGACCGGGTCAGTCCTTGAGGAGCACGGCCTTGCCGTCCTCGTACCGCACATGCACCCGCAGAGGGAAGCTCTTGAAGTACTTGGTGCCAGGGTAGTAGGCGACCTGAGTCCACACGCAGTCGACCTCCCAGGCATCCGGGGTGTTGACAAAGTCGCAGTCATCGCGAACCACGCTGCTCTCCGAGACGTCCTTGCGGTGCAACTCTGCGTTGAAGCGAGCCTTGGCCAGGCGCAGGTTCTCGTGGTTGGCCCAGTCCAACACGACCGTGCGCGAGATCTCTTGGACCTTGAGGTAGTCCATCCACACCGGAACCAGCGCCCAGGCGATGTATCCGGCCGCGATGAGCAGCACGAGCATGATGAAGGCGACCGCACCAATGGGGGTCTCACCTTGACGCTGGCGTCCCTTGGTCGATCTGAGAGAGGGGAACATAGAAACCTCGGGAGAGTAGATGCTGGTTGTCAGTCTACAAGAAGAGCAGGCGCCCCATGGTCAATTTGGCATCACATGGTGTCCTTCCGGGCAAGACGCTCACGGCCACGCCGTCGATCTCCGAGGCAAGCACGGGCCCCCACTGACGTGAATCCCGGCTGCGCGCTCGGTCATCGCCCGCGACAAAGAACTGACCAGGACCGACCGTCTGGGGCGCCATATCAGCGCCGCCCACCACCACCCGCCAGCGTCGCCGTCGGCCCTGGCCCGCTGTCGAGCTGTGCGATCTCACGGGTGTCTCCCAGGTCAGCCGCGCGGAGTCGAGGCGGCAAGCGCGCAGCACTGGTGCGAACTCGGCTTGGTCTTCTCCCAGGGGGACCCCATCAACCACAAGCCGCCCTCCGACCCCCTCGACCACCGAGCCCGGCCCCGCGATCACCCGCTTGACGGTGCGGTCCGCGTCGCCCAGGCGCAGGACGACGATGTCCCCAGGACGCACCGGGCCCACCCGTCTGACCAGCAAGACCTCGCCCGCCGACAGGCTCGGCGACATGGACCAGGACGAGAGGGTGCAGACATCCCACAGGCTTGCCCGTCCCAGGACCACCAGGCCCACGCCACACAAGACCACCAGCGGCCAGCGCCGCGCGGTCAATCGTCTACCGACAGCACCGCCAGGAAAGCTGCCTGAGGGATCTGGACGGCACCCACCGACTTCATCCTCTTCTTGCCTTCTTTCTGGCGCTCCAGCAGCTTGCGCTTGCGGCTGATGTCGCCTCCGTAGCACTTCGCCGTCACGTCCTTGCGCATCGCCTTGACCGTGGTGCGCGCGATGACCTTTGTGCCCACCGCTGCCTGAATGGCCACATCGAACATCTGCCTGGGGATGAATTCCTTGAGCCTTCGCGCCACCGCCTGTCCCTTACCGAAGCTGGCGCTGCGATGGATGATCACCGAGAGCGCGTCCACCGGATCCTTGTTGACCAGGATGTCCAATCGAACCAGATCCCCGGCTTCCCAGCGCACGATCTCGTAGTCCATGCTGGCGTATCCACGCGAGCAGCTCTTGAGCTTGTCGAAGAAGTCGAAGACCACCTCGCCGTAGGGGATCTCATAGGTGAGCTGCAGGCGCCCTGGGCCCGCGTAGTCAAAGGCGACCTGGGTTCCCCGCCGGTCCTCGCACAGCTTCAACACGGGGCCGACAAAGCGCTCCGGCACGTGGATGCTGACCGTCGCAATGGGCTCCTTGATGGTGTCGATCTCGCCGACGGGTGGGAGCTTGCTGGGCGAGTGGATGTCGAACTGCTGACCCGCCTTGGTGGTCACGCGGTAGACCACGCTGGGTGAGGTGTTGATCAAGTCCAGACCGTACTCACGTTCCAGCCGCTCCTGCACGATCTCCATATGGAGCAGACCGAGGTAGCCGCAGCGGAATCCGAAGCCCAGCGCATCGCTCACTTCGGGTTCATAGGTAAAGGCCGCGTCGTTGAGCTGGAGCTTCTCGAGAGCGGCGCGCAGCGACGGATAGTCGGCGTTGTCGACTGGAAAGATCCCGCTGAAGACCATGGGCTTGGTCTCGCGAAACCCAGCCAGCGGCCCATCAGCTCGGCGATCCTTGTGGGTGATCGTGTCCCCCACGCGGGCATCCCCGAGCTGCTTGACACCGGCGACGATGAAGCCGACATCACCCGCATCAAGGTGGTCGCGGTCGACGATGTCGGGAGCGAACACCCCCATTCGGGTGACCTCGTGGGTCGCACCCGTCGCCATGAGCAGGATGCGATCACGAAGATCCAGGCGTCCGTCCATCACCCGAACCAGCACCACGACACCGACATAGTTGTCGAACCAACTGTCGATGATGAGCGCCCGCAAGGGAGCACCCGCGTCGCCAGTCGGCGGCGGGATCTGGCGCACGATCGCTTCGAGCACCTGGTCGATACCGATCCCCGTCTTCGCCGAGCACAGCACGACATGCTCGACGTCCAGACCGACGCCATCCTCAAGCTGCTGGATGACGGAATCGGGGTCGGCCCCGGGCAGGTCGATCTTGTTGATCACCGGCACGATCTCCAGGTCCTGGTCGAGCGCCAGGTACACATTGGAGAGGGTCTGAGCTTCGACCCCCTGTGCCGCGTCGACCACCAGCAACACCCCTTCGCAGGCCGCAAGGCTTCGGCTGACCTCGTAGCTGAAGTCCACATGCCCCGGTGTGTCGATCAGGTTGAGGCACCACGACACCCCGGCGGGGTCGACATACCGCAGCTCGACCGTCTGGGCCTTGATGGTGATGCCGCGCTCGCGCTCCAAGTCCATCCGGTCCAGGTACTGGGCCTTTTGGTCGCGCTCCGCCAAGAGCCCCGTCTGCCCCATCAAGCAGTCTGCCAGAGTGGACTTGCCGTGATCGATGTGGGCGATGATCGCGAAATTGCGGATCCGCTCAATAGGGCCCGGCATGCGGACACTCCTTGGTCACGAGTGGACCCCACAACCGGCGGCCCCTCCCGGAGAAGATGAGACCGTGGCTTCAGGCCCGCCCGATGCCTTGGTATTCGAAGCCCATTTCCGCCATCAGCGGCGGGTCGTAGATGTTGCGGCCGTCGAAGATCCGAGGGCTGGCCATGAGCTTGTGCAGCTTTGCAAGGTCCGGGTTGCGGAATTCGTTCCACTCGGTCACCACGACCAGGGCGTCCGCGCCTTCTGCCGCGGCCATGGCCGAGTCGACGAAGGTGATCCGGTCACCGAGGATCTTGGCGGCGACCTGCATGGCTTCAGGATCATAGGCAAAGATGCTGGCGCCAGCCGCCAGCAGGCGATCGATGATCACCAGCGAGGGAGCTTCGCGCATATCGTCCGTTGCCGGCTTGAAAGCCAAGCCCCACAACGCGATCCGCCGTCCATTAAGATCAGAGCCCA
>JAADHA010000516.1 GCA_013152105.1 Oligoflexia bacterium
GTCGGCATGACCGGCTCGGGCAAGACCGGGCTCTGCGTGGTCATGCTCGAAGAGTTGGTGCGGGCCGGCGTGCCCGTGATCGCCATCGACCCCAAGGGCGACCTGGGCAACCTGGCGCTCTTGTTCCCCGAACAGTCGGCCCAGGCCTTCGCACCCTGGGTCGAGCCGGGCGCCGACCCGCAACAGACGGCCAGCACCTGGAAAAAGGGACTGGCTGGCTACGGCATCGACTCGGCGCGCATCGCCGCCTTGAAGGACGCCCTCGACCTGACCCTGTACACCCCGGGCAGCGAAGCGGGGACGCCGGTGGATGTCCTGGGCGCCTTTCGTCGCCCGCCGGGCGCGGCCGATGCCCAGCCCGATGTCCTGCGGGCCCTGGTCGCCGTCGGGCTTGATGGGCCTGGTCGGGCGAGACAGCGACCCGGTGCGCGACCCGGCTCATGTCGTGCTCAGCCACATCCTGGAGTTGGCCTGGGCCGCGGGCGAGGACCCGGATCTCCAGACCCTGATCCTGCGTCTGGTCGACCCACCCTTCGAAAAGGTCGGCGTGTTCCCGGTGGACCGCTTCTTCCCCTCGGACGACCGCATGGACCTGGCCATGCTCCTCAATGGGGTGGTCGCTTCGCCCAGCTTCGCGGCCTGGACGAAGGGGGCCAGCCTGGACATCGACCGGATGCTGGGCGGTCCCGCTGGCCTGCCGGGTGCTGACCAGGGCCGCATCCCCGTGCATGTCTTCAGCCTGGCCCACCTGCCCGATGAACAGCGCCAGTTCTTCCTGACCCTGCTGTTGGGGCGCCTGCGGGCCTGGAGTCGTGGCATGCCCGGCACCAGCGCCTTGCGCGCCGTGCTCTTCTTCGACGAGGTCGCCGGCTACCTGCCGCCCCATCCCCGCAACCCGCCCACCAAGGCACCCCTGCTCACCATGATGAAACAGGCGCGGGCGGTCGGACTGGGGGTCCTGCTCGCGACGCAGAACCCGGTGGACATCGACTACAAGGCGCTGTCCAACGCCGGGCTCTGGTTTCTGGGGCGGCTCCAGACCAAGCAGGACCGCGACCGACTGCTCGGCGGCATCGGTCGGCCGGCTCTCGACGCCCAGGTAGCGGGCCTGGGCAAGCGCCACTTCCTGCTCATCGACGCCAAGACCGATGAACCGCAGGAATTCCAGACGCGCTGGGCGATGAGCTACCTGCGCGGTCCCTTCACCCGGACCGAAATCAGCCAGGTACAAGCCATGCTGTCCGACGGATCTCCGCCAGACCTGGCCTCCTCCTCGCAAGGACTCGCCTCTCCGCCCCCGGGCTCTCAAGCAGACGACGATCCCGGCGCCCTGCTCGGCGCGCCGCCGCCGGTCCCCGGTGACTCCTGGACCCTCGACCCCAGGGTGGCCTTCTCAGCGCGAATCGGGGATCACTTCTCGACCCTGGCCGGTCCGGGCCGTCGGGATGGCCGGCCGGTCTTCCATCCCGCCCTGCTCGCCGATCTGGAGCTGCGCTTCGACGATGAACGGCACGGCTTCGTCCTGAATCACCACGAGCTTCGGATCTGGTACCCGCTCGAAGATGGCCTGTCTCAGCAGCCGCTGCGGGTGGAATTGGGGGCCGGAGACCTGTTGCCTTCTCCGCCGGACGGGGCGCTCTTCGGGCGTCTGCCGGGGTGGCTGGACGAAGCCTCTGAGCTCAAGAAGCTCCAGCGTCAGATCACCGATGATGTGTATCGCAGCGAGACTCGCGGCATGTTCGTGCACGCCAAGCTCAAGCTCTACGGCCGTCCGGGCGAGGACCGCGCTGCCTTCGACGCCCGTGTGGCGGCCGCCATCCAGGACCGGGTCGACGCCGATGTGGCCAAGCTCAAGGATCGCTTCGAACGCGACAGCCAGCGAATCGAAGACAGGCTCGAGACAAAACGAGCACGCCTGGTCGAACAACAGGGGATCGTCCGCAGCCGCCAGGCCGCCGAGGTGGTGAACGTCGGCGAGACCATCATGAGCTGGTTTTCGGGCCGACACAGAAGCGTGTCGACGGCGATGACGAAGCGTCGACAGAGCTCCCAGGCCCAGGACCGCGTGACACGGACCCAGCAGCAGATCAGCGACCTGGAGCAGGACGCCTACGAACTGGAGCGGACCCTGGAAGAGAAGATCGTCGACATCACGGCCAAGCACCAGGATCTGGCCGATCAGGTCGAAGAGAAGGACGTGCGTCTGGAGCGCAACGATATTCGCCTGGTCCGCTTCGGGATCCTGTGGGTGCCGGCCACCCGGCGCCTGCCGGCCTGAGCGGCGGCTGCGTTGCGGCTCGCCGCCCGGTGAGCTAGCGGCGGGAGATGAAACGCGTCTTCGGGTGCCAGATGAATGCCTACGACAGCGGCAAGCTCAAGGCCCTGCTGGCCGAGGACGGCTACGTCCTGACCGACGATATGGCGGCCGCCGACCTGGTCGTAGTCAACACCTGCTCGATCCGTGAGAAGCCCGAGCAGAAGCTCCACGGCTTCTTGGGCGAAGCGCGGGCCCTCAAGCGGCGGCGAGCCCGGGCCGACCCCACCGACCGGGTCCTGCTGGCTGTCGCCGGTTGCGTGGCGCAGCAAGAGGGCGCCCGGCTCCAGCGCCAGTACAAGGACCTGGACCTGGTCTTCGGTCCCGACGCCGTGACGCGGGTGCGCGAGCTGGTGACGCGGGCCGAGTCCGAGCGCGTGCTGGACACCGAGTTCATCGACGCCGACGACTACGTGTTCGCGGCCATGCTCGACCCCGATGCCGATCAGTCTCCAGGCGCCTTCGTCACCATCCAGAAGGGTTGCGATAACAAGTGTACCTTCTGCATCGTGCCGACGACCCGGGGTGCCGAGCTGTCGCGCCCCAGCGACGAGATCCTGGCCGAGGTGGCGTCCCTGACGGCCCGCGGGGTCAGGGAGATCACCCTCATCGGGCAGAACGTCAACAGCTACGGGCTCAAGGTCCCGGGTGAACGCACCTTTGCCCAGATGCTCTACGATGTCGCGGCGGTCCCCGGGGTAGAGCGCATCCGGTACACGACCAGCCACCCCCGCGACATGGGCCCCGACGTGGTCGCCGCGTACCGGGACATTCCCCAGCTCACCAGCCACCTGCACCTGCCTGTGCAGTCGGGAAGCGACGCGGTCCTGCGCCGGATGAAGCGCTACTACACCCGCGACCACTACCTCTCGCTGGTCGACTCGCTGCGTCAGGCGCGGCCCGATCTGGCCCTGAGCACCGACTTCATCGTCGGCTTTCCGGGTGAGACCGACGACGACTTCGATCAGACCATGGACCTGCT
>JAADHA010000254.1 GCA_013152105.1 Oligoflexia bacterium
GACTGCCTGGGTGGTCATCGCGCACCTCCGATGGCCCACCTACCCCCTTGACCTGCCTGGGCGAGGGACGCACCCGACTGGCGCGCAGGCCCCCGCCTCGCTACCTCGCCTTGATGCCCGACATCCTCGCCCTGGATGTCGGCACGCGCACCATCGGCGTCGCGCGAGCCGACAGCCTCGCACGCCTGCCCACTCCCCTGCTGACCCTGTCTCGCAAAGGGGTCAAGAAGGACTGCGCCCGCTTGGCCGAGCTGTGTACCCGCTGCGGCGTCGCGACCCTGGTGGTGGGGCTGCCTTACGAGCTGGATGGGGGTGAGGGACGCAGCGCGCGCCTGGCCAGACAGGTGGGCGATGCCCTGGCCAAGTTGACCGGACTGCCGCTGCACTACCAGGACGAGCGCTTCAGCACGGTCGAAGCCAGCGAGCGCCTGCACCAGGCGGGCTGGAACTGCCGACAACAGAAGAGCCGCATCGACCAAGCCGCTGCCGCCGTCATCCTGGAGGCATGGCTGGCGACCCGGCCCGATGGCGGGTGAGGGGGCTGAGCTCAGCCGTCAGCGCTACTTGATCTCGAAGGCGTAGACCAGGCGGAGTTCCTTGGGCATCTTGTCCAGGCCGTCGTAGCTCTTGGTCGTGAGCGCGCCCTGGGTGTGGAAGGCGTAGGCCCCGGGCTTCAGGGGCTTGCGGATCTTGAGCAGGAAGTCGTCACGCGATGGCAACACGACCAGATCATAGGGGATCTCGACACCGACAGCGGTCCACAGGTTCAGGTCGGTCGGGGTCTCGCCCAAGACACCGGGCAGGGTGGCTTCCTTGGTGAATTCCAGCCGCGTAAGCTGCAGGTTGAGCTGTGCGAGGCGCTCAGCCCGCAGCTTGGAGCTGAAGACGAAGCGCGGCGGCGTGTTGGACGGGAGCGCGACGTCGCCGACATCATGGATACCGGTGAGGGCGCGGACTTCTGTGCCCTTGGTCTCGGCTTCAAAAGACGGGAGTGGCAGGTAGCTGCTTTTTCCGATGGCATAGAAGCCGACTTTACCGGGGTCCGGGTACAGCTCGAAGGACACGGTGGGCGGAGCCGCATCGTCGCTGACGGGCGCGATATTGCGAACATCCTTGATGTAGCCGTCTTTTCCCGCCATCAGGCGCGATGTGGTCTGCGGCGCAGGCACCTTGAAGGCGCCCTTGGCGTCGGTGACTTGCTGTTCCTTCACGCCCTCGACCGCGATCGTGGCGCCAGCGATGGGCTTGCCCCAGATATCGACCACCTTTCCGGTGACTTGTGCGGGTTGGCCACAGGCACTGGACAGCACCAGGCCTGAGAGAAGGGCGCCGAGGGCGACAACGGACAGTGTGTGTGTGGATGCCATGGGGTCAGGTCTCTGCAGCGGAGGCGTGTTGGGGGTGAGGCGAAGGATCGGGCGCAGCGGGCATAACGTACAACAAATCGGCGCCGCACTTCCGTGAATCTGCCCGGGATCACCGCCGCAGAAGCGCTGCACGGATGGGGCCCAGGTCGACGGCAGCGACGTTGGCGAGCTGGTCCACGACCCGTCGCCCGACGCGCGCCAGGCGCAAGATCCCGTCGATGCGGGTCGCGAGGAAGCGGCCTTGCAGCATCTGGCTTGCGCTGTTGCTGCGGCCTTGATCGTCCAGCAGGCGCCTGGCTAGTTCCAGACGAGTGATGGCGTCGTCGACCAGGCGCAGTTCGCGCTCGCGAAAGACGGTCGTGACCATGCGCACGATATCGGTCTCGGCCCGGTACAGCTTGCGCCGCTGGCCTGTTTGCCACTCGCGCCGGATCACGCCCCAGCGCAAGAGCTCAGCCAGGGTCATGCTGATGCTCCCAGCGCTCAGGCCGGTGCGCGCCGCGATTTCGGACGCCCCCAGGGGGTCCTGGGACAGGTAGAGCACCGCCCACACGCGCCCCATGGAGGGCTTGAAATTCCAGAATGCCATCAAGTCACCGACAGTATCCGCCACCATCAGGGTCGCCTGATCTGTCGCCAGCCTTGCTTGCGTGACCGCGTCCGTCGCGGACTCTGTGCTGGCCGGTGTGAGGGGGGCCTGTTCCACGTGGAGCCCCGGTGAATTGGTGAAGAAGGATCTGCCCCTGCGGGCTACTTGGGGGGTGCGTCGCTCAGCCGCAGGTTAACCGCTATCTTCACTTCCCTCAAGCGCTTCAGTAGCGATTGAAACAGGAAGGCCACCCGGATCGCCACGAGCGAGGAGCCCCCGATGAATGCCCTTCGCACCGCACCAACCGGACTGCACGCCGGCGCCCCGCTCACCTACCTGCCGGATCTTGGCAGCGTCTTTGCCCTGGTCAGCACCGACTTCGCGATGGTCGAGGTCGAACTGCGGGCGCTGTTGGACTCGACCGTGCCGGCGGTCCCCGAGATCGGTCGCTACCTGGCGGACGCGGGTGGAAAGCGCTTGCGACCGCTGCTCACGGCGCTGGGGGCGCGCGCGGTGGGCCACCCGGGTCCCCTGGCGCGGCTGATGTGCGTGGGCGAGCTGCTGCACCTGGGCTCGCTCCTGCACGATGACGTCGTGGACGACGGTACCGAACGCCGTGGCCAGCCTGCGGCGCAGAAGATCTACGGCAACCCTGCGGTGATCCTGACGGGCGACTTCTGCCTGGCCCAGGCGGTGCGGCTGGCTGCCGACGAAGCCGGTTTCCAGGCCGTGTCCGAGCTGGGCCGCACCGTGACCGCCATGGCCGAGGGTGAAGTCCTGCAGCTCCTCAACGCGGGCAACCTGGACCTGGATCTGCACACCTACCTTGCGGTGGTGGACAAGAAGTCGGCGGCGCTCATCGCCTGGTGCGCGGCGGCCGGGGCCTGGGCCAGCGGCGACGAGTCGGCCGCCCAGGCCCTGCGTGCCTACGGTCACAACGTCGGTGTCGCCTTCCAGATCACCGACGATGTCCTGGACTACATCGGCGAGAAACGCCTGACCGGCAAGCGCCGCGGGCAGGATCTGGCCGAGCGCAAGATGACCCTGCCGCTGGTCCTCGCCATGCAGCAGGCCCCCGAGCTTCGTGAGCGCCTGCGGAAGGGGCCCCCCTCTCCCGAACGGATCCCCGCGCTCATCGCCGATGTGCGCGCCACCGGCGCATGCGACCAGGCCCTGGACTACGCCCGCCAGCGCGTGGGCCTGGGGGTCGATGCGCTCGACGCGCTGCCACAGGGTCCCTATCGCGACGGGCTCCTGGTCCTGGCCCACCACCTCGTCGACCGCGTGCGCTGATGGAATCGCGACCTCCCCCCGTTCAGCGAGAGCGGATGCCCGCCTTGGCCGGCAGCCCGGACCGCGCCCCGCGGGTTCGCGAGATGTTCGACCAGATTGCGCCCCGCTACGACCTGGCGAACCGCGTGCTCAGCTTGGGGCTGGACCAGTGGTGGCGCCGGCAAGCCATCGCAGCCCTCAAGGACTGTGCCCAGGGGGACGTGCTGGACCTCTGCGCCGGCACGCTGGACCTGACCGCGATGTTGGTCGCGGGCGGTACGCGGCAGGTCCACGCCGTGGACTTCGCGGAAGAGATGCTCAATGCGGGTCGCGCCAAGCTGCCGCCTGGGGCCCCGGTTCAGATCGTGTCGGCTGACGCGCGGGACCTGCCCCTGCCCGCCCAGAGCGTCGATGGAATCATCTGTGGCTTCGGACTGCGCAATGTGCCAGAGCTTCACCGTGCCATCGCCGAGTGTGCGCGCGTCCTGCGGCCGGGCGGTCGGCTGGTGGTCCTGGATTTCTTCGTGCCCCAGAGCGCCCTCAGCCGCGCCCTTCAGGCGTCGTATAATCGGGTCCTTGTGCCAGCCATTGGCGGCCTGGTAACGGGCTTTCGAGACGCTTACAGCTACCTTGGCAGCAGCATCGATGCCTTCATGACTCGGGGCGAGTTCGAAGCGCTTTGTACCAGCCTGGGCATCACCGCGCGGGGCCGCGAGATGCTGCCGCCGGTCGCCAGCCTGGTCGTGGGGATCCGGCAGCCCGCCACCGTCGTCACGGTCCAGGCGACCGGGCAGGACAAGCCGTGACCCGGCCGCGCCGCGTGGTGGTCGCCGTGTCCGGCGCCTCGGGCAGCCGCTACGCGCAGCGCCTGTTGGACTTCTGCGCCGGTGACGGTCGCGGTCGCATCGAGCCGCACCTGGTGTTCACCCGCATCGGGCGTATGTGCTGGGCGGACGAGGTCGGCAGCGACCCGCTGGCCTACGGCTTCCCCATCTACCAGAACCAGGATCTGGGGGCGATCTTCAGCAGCGGCTCGGCGCGCTTCGACGGCATGGTGGTGCTGCCCTGCTCGGCGGGTCAGCTCGCTCGGATCGCCCACGGGGTCAGCACCGACCTGGTCAATCGCGCCGCTGACGTGATGCTCAAAGAGCGCCGCCGTCTGGTCCTGGTGCTCCGCGAGAGCCCCTACTCGCTGATCCACGTGCGCAATATGGCGGCCTGCATCGAAGCCGGCGCGGTCGTGATGCCCGCCTCGCCCAGCTTCTACAGCCGGCCCAAAGGCATCGATCAGCTCCTGGACACCGTCGTGGCGCGGGTGCTCGACCAGCTCGGTATCGACAACGACCTGGTGCCTCGCTGGACCGGCCGGACCTCGCCTGATCCGAAGGATGTGACATGAGAACCGACCCTCGCGCCCCAGACCCTCGCGCCCCAGCCCCTCGCGCCCTGCGGCCCGCCATGACCGAGCTGGTCCGCCAGGCGGGCCTCTCGGACATCCTCGTCAAGATAGACGCTGGCGAGCGGCTGTCGGCGGCGGACGGGCTGGCCTTGTTTGAGAACCCTTCGCTGATCGCCGTGGGGGCCCTGGCGAATCGGGTGCGCGAGCGGCGGCATGGAGACCTCTGCTACTTCAACCGCAACCTGCACATCAACGCGACCAATGTCTGCGAGGCGAGCTGCATCTTCTGTAGCTTTGCCCGCCTGAAGACCGGCGACCCCGCGGCCTGGACCCTGTCCATCGAGCAGGCCGTCGCGCGGGTCGATGCCCTGTCCGATGTCCTGGTGACCGAAGTCCACATCGTCAACGGGCTCAACCCGGACCTGCCCTTTGCGTACTACACCGACCTGATGCGCGCCCTGAAGACCGCTCGGCCCGACCTGCACATCAAGGGCTTCACCGCGGTCGAGATCCACTACTACGCCCAGAAATATGGCATGAGCAACCAGCAGGTCCTGGAGTCCTTCAGGGACGCGGGCCTGCAGAGCATGCCCGGGGGTGGGGCCGAGGTCTTCGCAGAGCGCGCCCGACGCAAGCTGTGCCATGACAAGGTCGACGCGGATGGCTGGTTGGAGATCCACCGGGTCGCCCATCGGCTGGGCATTCAGACCAACGCTACGATGTTGTTCGGCAGCATCGAGACCCTGGCCGAGCGCGTGGACCACCTGCTGCGCCTGCGGGCCTTGCAGGACGAGAGCCTGGGGCTGGACGGGGCCGCCTTCCAGACCGTGATCCCCCTGCGCTTTCACAACGAGAACAACCGCTTGCAGCGCCTGCGAGCCCCGACCGGGCAGGACAGCCTGCGCACCGTCGCGGTCAGCCGCTTGCTGCTGGACAACATCCCCCACATCAAAGCCTATTGGCCCATGCTGGGCCTGCGAACGGCACAACTTGCCCTGCACTTCGGGGCCGATGACATCGACGGCACGGTGCGAGAAGAGCACGTCTACCACATGGCCGGGGCCAGCACGCCCCAGGGCCTGCACCGTCACGAGTTGGTCCGCCTGGTGCAGCACGCTGGGCGCAAGCCGGTCGAGCGAGACACGCTTTACCGGGTGGTTCGACGCGATGATCCGGTGCAGCCGGCGGCCTTCGGTGACCAGGACGCACCGCTGCCGCGGATCGGAGCGGTGGGCTACGCCAACACCTGGCCGCTGGTGCGCTTCCTGGGCGAGCCCGGTCCCGTTCAGGTCCGCACCGGGCACCCTGCCGATGTCGCCACATGGCTGGCAGAGGGACAGGTCGACCTGGCCCTTTTGCCGGTCGGGGCGCTGCTCTGCGACCCTGGGCTGCGGGTCGTGCCGGACCTGTGCATTGGCTGCGACGGGCCGGTCGACAGCGT
Source organism: Oligoflexia bacterium (assembly GCA_013152105.1). Taxonomy (GTDB): domain Bacteria; phylum Myxococcota_A; class UBA796; order UBA796; family UBA2385; genus UBA2385. Next base: position 6,069 of record JAADHA010000254.1, read on the forward strand.
CTTGCTGGTCGCAGAGACACCACCCAAGAACTGGACCAGGGTGGTCCTGGACGGCGTGAGCCGAACCAGCGTCCTGCTGGCTCGCCTGCTGCTGAGCCGGGGTCCGCTGGGTCAGCGGGTGCGCCCGGACCTGGAGATCGTGGATGGAGCCCCGGGGTCCGGCCTGAGCTCTGCGACCGGCACGACCGCCGCGCTGGTCATTGGAGACGTCGCTCGCGACCTGCCCGAACGCCTGAGCACGCGCTTGGACCTGGGGCAGCTCTGGAAGGACTGGACTGGCCTGCCCTTCGTGTTCGCCGTGTGGGCGGGTCGCCCGACCGTCCACCCAGCCGTCGTCGAGCGGGTCCGCGCCGCCGGTCACACCGGGCTGCGCAAGCTGGACATGGCACCCGCCGAGGACCGGGACTACCTGCGCGACCGGATCCGTTTCGCGCTGGATGACGCGGCCATGATGGGGCTGCGGCGCTTTGCTGCGCTGGCCCTGGAAGAAGGCCTGGTGCCCCAGGCCAATGTCGATCTGTACCTGCCGCGCCTGGACCTTCCGCAGCCGCTCGCTTCGGCCGGCCCGCCCCTGATGGACCTGGCCGCCGCCGCGCACCTGCGTGCCAGCCGCATGGATTCGGCGTCCCAAGTCCGATACGAGCTGGCCTGCCGAGTCCCGGTCACCGCGTCGGCCGCGACGGTGCGCGCGTCGCTGAGCACGCTGCGGCAAGCCGGTGGGGGTCGTGTCGATCTGGTTGATGCCACCGGCTCCGCCGACCTGGCCGCCTGGTCCGAGCAGGCCCGCCGTGTGTCTTCTGACCCCGATCTGGCCGTGGTGGTGGCCGACGCCTTCCCCGCGATGCAGCGCCTGGCCCTGGCGACAGGGACGACGCCCGCGCAAGCCGCGGCCCAGCTCGCCCAGGCCGGAGCGCGCGCCTTTGAGCTGGTCCTGAGCGCGGACGCTGGTGCCCAGGATCTGGCGCAGGATCTGGCGCAGGATCTGGCGCAGGATCTGGCGCAATGCACCCACGCGGACCTGCATCTGGTCCTTCCCCATGGCGATGACGCGGTCGCGCCTCGGGCCGCGCAGATCCTGGCCTGGGCCGGGGATCTGGCCCGCCTCAGCCACCGGGTCCGAACCTTCACCGTGCGCAGCCTGCACGCAGACCGCGTCGCGGTACACCAGGCGGACAACACCGCCGTCGGCTGGCTGCGTCTGGTTGCGCTGGCTCGCCTGGCCCTGCCCGATGATGTCGCCATCGTGGCGTCTCCCCAGTCCGAAGGCCTCGACACAGTGCAGGCGGGCCTCACCGCCGGAGCCACCAGCCTGGGCCCCTTGTACCAGGGCGAACTGGTTATCGCTGGCGCTCCCAGCTTTGCAGAGGCCCTCATCGAGATCGAGAGAGCGATCGAGGACGGGGGTCGCCAGCCGGTGCGCGAGGGCCCCGATGGCGGCAAGCTACGCCCCTCGCTGGGACGCGCCGCTCGACGCCGTCCGGTACCGGCACTGCAACCGGCACGATAGGAGCGGACGATGGCTCGCTTCCGTGCAGACTGGGTGTGGACCTCGACCGGCCCGGTGCGAGGGGGCGAAGTCTGCGTCTCGGACGATGGCCTGATCAAGCGCGTGCGTACCGCCCACACGACCGGTGCCAAGGCCGAGCAGCTCCCAGGCATCCTGCTGCCCGGCCTGGTCAACGCCCACTGCCACCTGGAGCTGTCCGACCTCCGCGGCCGCGTGCCCGGCGGCCAGGGCCTGACCAGTTGGGCCCAAGCGCTGCTGGCCCGGCGTCGCGCACCGCAGGACGAGGCCATACGCGACGCCCTTGACCAGGCCTTTGACCTTGGCACGGCGGCCATGATCGATGTCACCAACAGCGGGGCCGCGATGCCACTGTTGGCCCAGGGCCCGGTGAGCGGGGTCGCACAGATCGAGGTCCTGGGGATCGAACCCGACCGCTGCGAGGCCGCACTCGAGCACGCGGCGCGCCTGCTGCTGGCTCCCGGCCTTCCAGCCAGGGCGACCTGTCACGCCGTGGTGTCTTGTGCCGAGGATCTGCTCGAGGATCTGTTGGCTTCGCCGGTCGTTCCGGGCCCGGCCGTGACCTTTCACTGCGATGAGGACCCCGCTGACGCGGACCTGTTGCGCGACGGAAGTGGCCCCTGGGCTGACTTCCTGGACCGTCTGGGGCGCCAGTGGCGCGGTCGCCTGGGTAGCGCTGCCACGCCAGTCCAGTTGTTGGAGGGGCTGGGCCTGCTGGGCCCCCACGTCGCGCTGGTTCACTGTGTGTATACGGGTGCACGGGACCTGGACCGGATCGCGGCGAGCGGCACGGCGATCGTGCTCTGTCCTCGCTCCAATCTATACATCGGCGGGATCCTACCCGATGTCCCTGCCATGGTGCAGCGAGGGATCCCGCTGGCCATCGGCACCGACAGCCTGGCTAGCGTCGACGACCTGGACCTGCTGAAAGAGGCGGTCGTGCTGGCGTCGGCATTTCCCGAGATCGACCCGTCCACCTGGGTCTTCGCCCTGACCACCGGTGGGGCCCGCCTGCTGGAAGCCGGCTCAGCCAGTCGAGGGGACGGCTCTGATCTGGGTGGCCTGGTGGCTGGCGCGGGCCACGGCATGCTGCTGGTCGAGTTGCCGCCGACCGAGGACCCGGTCGCCACCTTGCTGGACGGCACGCAGTGGCCCAGGAGATGGCTGTGTCCACCACGTCGCCCCTGACGCCGCCCCTGAGGCCGACCGCGGCGCTGTTCGCCTTTGCCCGCGACATCAAGCTTGCCCACTCGGTCTTCGCCCTGCCCTTCGCCCTGGCCAGCGCCTGGCTGGTGTCACGCATACAGGCCGTGAGTTGGTCCCAGGTGGGCTGGATCGTGGTCGCGATGGTGGGCGCGCGCTCCTCCGCCATGGGCTTCAACCGCATCGTGGATCGCCGCATCGACGCCGCAAACCCTCGCACCCGAGACCGCGAGATCCCCTCCGGCCGCCTGCCCCTGGGCATGGCCTGGGCTGTGACGCTGTTCGCCACGGTGATCTTCGCGGGGGCGGCCTGGATGCTCAACCCGCTGTGCCTGGCCCTGTCCCCGGTCGCGCTGCTCGTGTTGTGGGGCTACTCCCTCACCAAGCGCTTCACGGCCCTCTGCCACCTGGTGCTGGGCCTGGCCCTGGGCTTGGCCCCCATCGCGGTCTGGATCGGCCTCACCGGCACGGTGGGGGCTTCGGCCCTGGTGTTGGGCGGTGCCGTCACAACCTGGGTCGCGGGCTTCGACGTGCTCTACAGCTTGCAGGACCGGGAATTCGACACCAAGATCGGCCTGCGCAGCCTGCCGGTCGCCCTGGGAGAAGCCGGTGCCTTGGTGGCCAGCGCCCTGCTGCACTTGTGCACCGTCGCGCTGTTGTTCTTGCTTCCGACCACCGCGCTGCTGGCCTGGCCCTACCTGGTCGGGGTCGGCATCATCACGGCCGTCCTGGTCTACGAACACTGGCTGATCCGCCCCGGGGACCTCTCCCGCCTGGACCGCGCATTTTTCGCCCTGAACGGCTGGATCAGCCTGGGCTTCCTAGCCGCGGTGCTTGTCGCCTCGCTGTAAGGAAGTGTCGCGGCGCTGTTTCTTGACAGCTTCGTCACGGGGCCCAAGCCAGCCGAGGCTATCCTCGCAGTGTTCCTGACAGTGGCCGGACGCGCCGACCCATGCCGGAAGCGCCGACAACCGCAGCCATTCTGGAGAAGCCCATGTTTACCGCGCTCGCCTCGGTTCTACTCCTGGTCGCCCCCGCGCAAGCCCAGGACGCACCGCCCATCGTCAACGGTGACACCACCAGCGACTACGAAGCTGTCGGCGCCTTGGTGGCCTGCCAGTCCCAGGGCTGTTGGCAGTTTTGCTCAGGCACCCTCATCGCTCAGGACTGGGTGCTGACGGCGGCTCACTGCTTGCAGGATATGGATCGTTATGACGTGTACTTCACGCTGGGCGCCGATGTCTACAACCACGTAGAAGACTACGACATCGCGTCCGAACTCATTCCGAACGCCGACTACAATTCCAGCACGCTGGAGAACGACACGGGCTTGGTTCACTTGGAGTCGGGCATCACCAGCGTCGACCCCATGCCGGTCAACACCGACCACGTGACCGCCACCTGGTATGGCAAGGACCTGACCTACGTGGGCTATGGCATCACCTCGGACACCGCCAATGACAACGGCTACAAGCGCTATGCCGTGATGCCTGTCTACGACTACGACAGCAACTTCATCTACAGCCTGGATACGGAAGACGACCAGAACCTGTGCAGTGGGGACTCTGGCGGTGCGGCCCTCAATCCCATCAGCGGCGGCTATGAGATCGTGGCAGTCAACTCCTTCGTCTTTGCCTCGTCCAACCCCAACACCTCCTGTGTGGGCGGTGGGTCGGGCGTCACGCGAGTGGACAAACACATCGACTGGATCACCACCTACGTCGATCTGTCCAGCACCGGTGGCGGTGGTGGTGGCGGCGGCGGCGGTGGTGACGGTGGTGCGACCAGTGGCGATGGCGGCGGCGCCGGGGATGGCGGCGCGACCAGTGCCGACGGTGGAAGCCTGGGCGGCACTGACACTGGTGCAGACACCGGCACAGACGGTCCAGCGCTCCCCGGTGACACCGGCGACAGTGGCAGCAGCAGCAAGGATGGCGGTCTGGCCGGGATCTTTGGCTGTAGCACGGTGCCCTCGCCGGCCTTCGCTGGACTGGGGCTGGCGATGTTGGCCCTGGCGGGGCGTCGCCGTCGCGACGACTGATGCATCTGGCGCCTGCCTTCTTGGTGCTGGCCGCGCTGACCAGCGACAGCCTGGGCCAGCAGCCGCCACCGATCGTCAACGGTGAGACGACGGGGGACTGGCCCGCGGTCGGCATGATTGCGGCCTATGACGCTGACAACAACACGGTCAGCATGTACTGCAGCGGCACCCTGGTCGCCAATCAGGCGGTGGTGACCGCTGGCCACTGCGATGATGCCGCACAGACCTACCTGGACTGGGGCTACGACACGGTCTTCATCGTGGGCAGCAGCCTGGACGACATCCAGGATGTCGTGTTGGTGGACGGTTGGGAAGCCCACCCCGACTATCTCTTCGACGACAGTGGCGTGGCCGCGGATGTGGCCGTGGCGACGCTGTCGACGCCCCTGTCGGTTGACATCGCGCCCCTGCACCTGCGCACCGCGGACCTGGGCACCGACTGGTACGACCAGGACTTGACCCTGGTCGGCTACGGCGTCACGTCAGATGGATCCGTCGACGCGGGCACCAAGCGCACGACCACGGTCCCTGTGTACACGCTGGACAGCGACTTCGTCTACGGGCTCGATGAGACCGTCGGTGGCAGCAACGCCTGCTCGGGTGACTCTGGCGGGGCCGCCTTGCGTCAGACCGGGGATGGGTGGGAGCTGGTGGGCGTGCTCAGCTTTGTCTTCTCCTGGCAAGACGCGCAGACTTCCTGTGTTGGAGGAGGGGTGGGCGCGACCCGAATGGATGTCTTTGGCGAGTGGGTCGCCGGGGTGGCCGGGCTCGAAGCCGGCGGCACGGGGGCCGGAGGAACTGGCCTTGGCGGAGGTGTCGGCAGCAACAGCGGCGGTGGCGGCGTGAACCCCTTCGTCGAGGTGCCCAAGGAAGGCGGCTGCTGCGCCACTGCGGCCCCAAGAGCCACCCTCTGGGGGCTGCTCTTGGGGCTCACCGCGATGCTGACCCGGCGACGCTCATCCGCACCTCAGCGCAGGGCACAACATTTCACCGATGAACGGTGACTGTCCTGATGTAGAACAGATTGCCTGCCCGTCGCGCATTCTGGAAGGACGGCATCTCATGGCCTGGGTTGTCACCGCGCCAGCGCGGACCCTGGGACCAGGAAGATCTCGCCGCCAAAGGATCCGATGCCGTAGCGCCAAGGGGCCCCGATCATCAAGTCCGTGGCACCGTCCCCGTCGACATCCGAGGCCGCCAGGCTGAAGCCGAAGCCCCCATCCAGCGCGTTGCCCTGCAGCACCAGGCTGGAGTCCACGGCTGGGTCCAGGACACCCGCCAGGGGACCGGGGAAGACGTAGACCAGGCCGGGTGAGTTGGTGTGGGAGTAGGGTGCACTGACCACCAGATCCGCCTGGCCGTCGCCGTCGACATCCGCGTGGGGCGCGAAGGCAGAGCCCATCCAATTGTACTCATTCTCACCCGTCACAGACACCGGCGCATCATCCATC
>JAADHA010000420.1 GCA_013152105.1 Oligoflexia bacterium
GCGCCAGTGGGTGAACTCGTAGCGGGTCCGGGGAAGGGAGGGCAGGTGCTGGAACACCCGGTCGAGGAAGGCGCGAGACTCGTCCATGGGCTTCTCCGAGAGCGGTCTCGGCAGGCTATCCGATGCGTGCGGGCGCGGTTAGCTGCCGCCTCATGCCACCTGCTTCTGCTCACCCTCGCCCCGAAGCTCCCTTGGACCGCACCGGGGCCACCGACCGCATCCGCGTGGTCGGCGCGCGCGAGCACAACCTCAAGAACATCAGCCTCGACCTGCCTCGCGACGCCCTCACGGTGATCACGGGCCTGTCCGGCTCGGGAAAGTCCTCGCTCGCCTTCGACACGATCTACCAAGAGGGCCAGCGACGCTTCATGGAGTCCCTGTCGTCCTACGCACGGCAGTTCCTCGGCCAGATGGAGAAGCCCAAGGTCGAGCGGGTCGACGGGCTCTCTCCCACGCTCTGCATCGACCAGAAGACCGTCAACCGCAACCCGCGCAGCACCGTGGGGACCATCACCGAGATCAGCGACCACCTGCGGCTGTTGATGGCGCGCCTGGGCACCCCCCACTGCACCACCTGCGGACGGGAGATCGCCACCCTGGCGCCTGGACAGATCGCCGACGCGATCATGCGCGAGGCCCCAGACGCGCGACTGCATGTGCTGGGACCCATCGTCCGAGACCGCAAGGGCGCCTACCGCAAGGAACTTCGAGAGGCCCTGGCCGACGGCTACATCCGGGCCGTCGTGGACGGCACGATGCGGCGGCTGGACGAGGATCTCGACCAGATCAAGCTGGCCCGCTACGAGAAGCACAGCATCGAGCTGGTCGTCGACCGCCTGGTCGCCCGGCCCGACCACCGCGCGCGCCTGGTCGAGGCGATCACCCATGGCCTGCGGTTGGGGCATGGCGTGGTCACCTTGCTGGTCGAGGGATCGGATGGCCAGATCTCGCACCGAGCCTGGTCCTCCGAGCGCGCCTGCCCCGACCACCCCGACGTCTCCATCCCCGAGATGGAACCTCGCCTGTTCAGCTTCAACGCGCCCCAGGGCGCCTGCCCGCGCTGTAGCGGCATCGGGTGGCTCGAGGACTTCGACCTCGACCTGTTGATCGACCCGGACCTGCCCTTTGACCAGGCACTGCTGCCCCTGCCCGCCGACGACCAGCGCCTGCCCTTCAGCAGCCTCTCCCGGCCGCTGCTGCGAGAGATCGCCCAGGGTCTGGGGGTCGATCTGGGGGCCGAAGAAGCGCCGCCCTGGCGCGACCTGAGCGATGCCCAGCGGCGGGTCCTGCTGACCGGCAGCGCCAAGGCCGAAGCGCCCATCCGCTTCACGGTCACGCGCGAGTACGATGGCCGCAAGAGCACCAGCTCGCGCGTCTGGAAGGGGCTGTTGACCAGCATCGAGCACTGCTGGCACTTCAGCCGGCTCAAGCGGCTGGAAGCCTATCGGCGGCGGATCACCTGCACCGCCTGCAAGGGCAAACGCCTCAAGCCCCTGGCCCTCGCCGTGACCTTCCAGGGCGCGACGATCAGCGAACTGTCCAGCATGAGCATCGACGACGCACGCGCATTCTTCGCGGCGGTGGCGCTGCCCCCCCAGTCGCGGGCGGTCGGCGCGCCGATCCTGCAAGAGCTTCGCAGCCGCCTGGACTTCCTGGACAAGGTCGGCCTGGGCTACCTGTCGGTCGACCGAAGCGCGGCCACCCTGTCGGGGGGAGAGGCCCAGCGGATCCGCCTGGCGGGGCAGGTCGGCGCCGGTCTCCAGGGCGTGACCTACGTCCTGGACGAGCCCAGCATCGGCCTGCACCCCCGCGACCAGAGCCGCCTGCTCGACGCCCTGACCGAGCTGAGGGACAGGGGCAACACGGTGCTGGTCGTCGAGCACGACGCCATGACCATGGCCCGCGCTGACCACCTGATCGAGATCGGTCCGGGGGCGGGCCGCGAGGGAGGCCAGGTCGTGGCCCAGGGCAGCCCTCGCCAATTCCTCGCAGCCGAGCCCTTACGGCGCGCTACCTGCGCGGCGAGCTGCGGATCCCCATGCCCGCCCACCGACGTGAGGGCAACGGAGCGCTGGTGGTGCGCGGCGCCCGAGCCAACAATCTGGACAGCATCGACGTGCCCTTCCGCCTGGGCGCCCTCAACGTGGTCACGGGGGTATCCGGGTCCGGCAAGTCCAGCCTGGTCCTGGACATCCTCACTCCGGCCATCCGAGCGCACCTTCGCCGGCAGCCGGGAGGCACCAGCCAGGCCGGCGATCAGGCCCGCCTCTACGACGGGGTCGATGGCCTCGATCAGGTCGACAAGATCGTGGTGATCGACCAGGACCCCATCGGGCGCACCCCGCGCAGCAACCCCGCGACCTACACCAAGGTCTTCGACCCGATCCGGGCGCTCTTCGCCGCGCTGCCCGACGCGCGGGCCCGAGGCTGGACCAAGAGCCGCTTCAGCTTCAATGTCGCCGCCGACAGGGGCGGTGGTCGCTGCGAAGAGTGTCAGGGGGCCGGCCTCAAGACCATCGAGATGCAGTTCCTGTCCAACGTCCAGGTCCGCTGCGAAGCGTGCAACGGCCGACGCTTCAACGCCGAGACCCTGGAACTTCACTACCGCGGCAAGACGATCGCCGATGTGCTCTCGATGTCGGTGGGCCCGGCGACGCGCTTCTTTCGGAACCACCGCAAGATCCACCGGATCCTGGCGACATTGGAGCGCGTCGGTCTGGACTATGTACACCTCGGCCAGCCCAGCACGACCCTGTCCGGCGGCGAGGCCCAGCGCATCAAGCTGGCCAGCGAGCTGCACAAGCGCGCCACAGGCAAGACCCTCTATGTGCTCGACGAGCCCACCACCGGCCTGCACATGGCCGACGTGGCGCGGCTGCTGGGCGCTCTGGACGAGCTGATCGCCACGGGCAACACCGTGGTGATGATCGAGCACGATGTCGACGTGATCAAGTGCGCGGACCACATCGTCGACCTGGGACCCGAGGGCGGGGTCGGCGGGGGACGCCTGGTCGGGTCGGGCACGCCCGAACAGCTCGCAGGGTGCCAGACGCCGACCGGCCAGCTTCTGCGCGACGTGCTGCGACGCGAGCGGTCGCTGGACGGCACGCTGGACGGCACGCTGGACGGCACGCTGGCGACCGGCGCGGCGGTCACCGCCGAGGGTGCCGGGACCTACGACTTCCGGCCGCCCAAACGGCGCCGGCGCACCGGGTCCTCGGGTAAAGAGATCGAACTCTTGGGGGTCCGCACCCACAACCTGCGCGGCGTCGACCTGCGCCTGCCCCACGGCAAGATGACCGTCATCACGGGGCCTTCTGGATCAGGCAAGTCCAGCCTGGCCTTCGACACGCTCTTC
>JAADHA010000424.1 GCA_013152105.1 Oligoflexia bacterium
CTTGGACCGTGTGGATGACGACGTAGGAGATGTCCGAGGGGCCACGGCTGTAGTCGCTGTAGTTGGAGCTGCTGGCCGAGATGAACTGGTAGCACCCGCTGTAGTCGCAGGTGGTCGGAGGAGGCGGCAGGTCCAACCAGTCAGTGATCAGCAGATCGGTGGGCTCCAGCACCAGACCATCCCGCTCGGCTCCAGTCGCGACGACATCGAAGATGTAGCGAACGAACATGTCCTGGAGGTTCGGTTCGTGCCGTCCCGAGAAGCTGGCCACGGCCCTGACCCAGGCGTCCAGATCATCGGCGGCAGGGAGTTCACCGCCGTGAGAGAGCGCAGCGCCCCGAGCCAACAGGGCGGCCGCGGCGCGGATCTGCTGCGCCGGTTCGGCGATGATGGCGTCGGGGCTCAGCCCGAGCAGCACGGCCGCGTCTTCAATTCGAGGCCCGGGGCCGGCGTCGTCTTCGCGCAGGTCGAAGAGCCCATAGCCACCCCACTGGGAGACGACGTCGGCGTCCCACCGGCTGGCCTCCCAGCTCAGCGCCATCAAGAGACTGCGTGGCACCTGGAATTCGGCCGCCGCCGCGTCGAAGAGGGGGTCCAGGCCCGAGAGATCGGCGTCATCGGACAGCGCGGGCCACCCATCGGTCAAGGGCAAACCGCGATCCGCTTGCGCCGGGTGCGATGCCAGAGTCGTGATCAGCAGGCCGGCGGCGACCAGAGGAATGGGCATGGGGCTCCCAGGCGATCCCACGGCTTCTGGTGGAGTGCCACAGCGATGCACTGCGGCAGACTGGAAGCCGTGTGGTGTCCCTGGTGGCAGGATATCACCGCAGACACGCACCCACGCGCCCAGCTCGCCCGAAGCCACCTGGAGCCCTCATGCTCATCCTCATGCTCGCCTTGGCCTGGACTGACCCCGCCGCTGTCGCCGTAGCCACCTGCCAGGCCCTGCCTGGCATCGCGATTCGCCCCGATGACCGCGCGCTCTTCCAGCCGCTGCTGACCGCCAAGGATCTCGGGGTGCTGGACAAGGCCAAGCCAACCCACGGCTTGAAACGCGTCGACGCCGCGACCCTCGCCCAGCTCCGCAGCCAGACCACCTGCGTAGCGGAAGAGACGAATGGGGCCGGATCAGGACAGTGGGCGGTCAAGCTGACCCGCACTGCGCCAACCATCACCGGCGACGGGGCGGTGGGCCCGGTCACCGAACAGACCTTCGAGTGGCAGGTCACCGACGAGAAGAGCGGCCGCGTGGATCTGAACCTCACGGGCGCGGCCATCGCCCGACGAAACGCCGACGAGGCCATCGGCGAACAAGACTGGAAGCGGTACGCATCAAGCTGGCGAGCCCTGGCCCAGCGCTGGCTGGACCCCTTGCTGGCGGTGGACATCGCCGACGCCGAGGCCCTCCAAGACCGCATGGAATACAGCGAGAAGCTGGAGCAAACCTTCGACAAGGCCAGTGATGGACTGGTCCAGGCCACCGTGGAAAACACCGGTGATCGGGCCGTCAAGTCCCTGGTCGTCGACGCCACCTTCGAGTCGGGCAAGACCCCGCTGCACTCCCAGACCACGCTGGGTGCCGTGCCGGCTGGCGGAAAGCTAAACTACACCCTAGAGATCCCCGAAGGGGCCGAGGGCAAGGTCGCGCTGCACACCACCGACCTGAGCTTCGCGCCCTAAGCTTCGCGCCCTGAGCTTCGCGCCCTGAAGCCCGAAGACACTTCGCCCAGAGGCCCCATGGATGCCAGCCCCGAGCTGCCCGATCTCGATGACTGCGGCTTCGTCCGTGTGCCTGCAGCGGTCCACGGCGCCGACCCGCTGTGGATGAGCTGCGAAGCCTGCGGCAAGTCGGACCACTTCTGGACCGACACCCAGATCCACTGCCGCTGCGGCGCCAGCTACGACCACGCCGTGCGTCCAGACGGGTCCACGCTGCCGGTGTCCGCGCTCACCTGGGTGCGCTTTGATGACGGTCCCAAGCAGCTCGCCAGCTTGGAATGGGACACGACCCGGGTCGCCCTGCTGGCCACCGCCATCATCGGTGTGCTGGGCGTGATCGCGTGGGGCTGGCTGCACTAGTGCGTGCGCCCAGACGTTCTGGACGATCAACCCCGGCCAGTGGCCAGCAAGACCAGGACCACCGTGCCCAGGATGATGCGGTAGATGGCGAAGGGGACGAAGCCGCGGGTTCGCACCCACCGCATGAACCAGGCGACCACGGCATAGGCGACCAGAAAGGACACCACAAAGCCGATGCCCAGGGCCACCCAGCCCTGCAAGTCCTGGGGCCCCGCACCCAAGGCACCCCCGTCCGCCCCGCCTCGCAGGGACTTGAGCAGGTCGTAGCCGGTCGCCGCGACCATGGTTGGGATCGACAACAAGAAGGAGAATTCCAGCGCCGCTGGCCGGGTCATGCCCGCGACCTGGGCCCCAGCGATGGTGGCCATGGATCGGCTGGTGCCGGGGAATACGGCCGAGAAGATCTGCCAAAAGCCGATCCAGGCCGCCTGCCAATAGCTCATCTCCTCAACCGCGGAGACGGTGCCGCGAGCCCGGGCATCGACGACCCACATCACCACGCCACCGACGACCAGGGAGCACCCCATCACCCAGGTATTTTCCAGGTTTTCGCCGATGACCTTGCTAAGCAGGAGGGCGGGAAAGGCCGTGACCACAAAGGCCAGGCTGGTCAGGGCGATGGGCTTGCGGTCGGCGGTGATAAAGGTCCACAGGCGGTGCCGAAAGTAGATCGGCAGACACAGGATCGCCCCAAGCTGGATGACGACCGCGAACATCTTCCAGTAGGGATCTGACAGGTCGATCCCCAGCAAGCTCTGGACCAGGCGCAGGTGGGCGGTCGAGCTGACCGGCAGGAACTCGGTGAGTCCCTCGATGACGCCGAGCAACAGCGCGATCAGGTAGTGGGTCACAACATCTCCGCCGGCTCCCTAGCCAGTGCGATCCGGGTCCGCGCTGTTCTTCAGTGGGCGGCTTCGACCGTCGCGGCGTAGGCGGCGGCGTCCATCAGGCGATCGAGCTCGGAGATATCCGACAGGTCGATCTTGAACAGCCAGCCGTCCCCATAAGGATCGCTGTTGACCTGGTCTTCATTGCCCTCCAGGCCTTCGTTGGTCGCGTAGACGATCCCGCTGACCGGCGCGTAGACATCGCTGACCGTCTTGGTGGACTCGACCTCGGCGACGCTGTCCCCCTTGGTGACCGCCGAGTCGACATCCGGCATGTCGACGAAGACCACATCGCCGAGCTGGTTCTGGGCGAAAGCGGTGATGCCGACGGTGGCGATATTCCCTTCGACGCGGATCCACTCGTGTGTGGTGGCGTACTTGAGATCGGCGGGGAAGCTCATGGTGGTGTGCTCCTATAGGGTGGGGCAGAGGGCGAGAAGGGGGCGAGGGCTAGTAGGGACGGGTGTAGAAGGCGCCCTTGTAGACCGTGGCACTGGCCTGCTTTCCGCGCACATCGACGGTGAGCGAGGTGCCGGGACGGGCCAGTCGACGCGGCACATATGCAAGGGCGATGTTGGCGTCGAGAGAGGGCGCCCGCGTCCCGCTGGTGACCTGTCCCACGACCTTGCCCTCAGCGAGGACGGGGCAGCCCGGGCGCGCGATCCGCTTGTCGACCATCAAACCCACCAGCCGGCGACTCAGCCCGGCTTCTTTCTGGGCAATCAGGGCGTCACGGCCGATGAAGTCGCCCGCGTCCAGCTTGACGGTCCAGCCCAGCCCCGCTTCGAGAGGCGAGGTCGTCGCGTCGATGTCGTTGCCGTAGAGGCACATCCGCGCTTCCAGGCGCAGCGTGTCCCGGGCACCCAGGCCCACCAAGGCGATGTCGCCCTGGGCAAAGCCCACGCCAGCCTGCGTGATGGCCGCCCACATCGCGTCGGCGCCAGCCACCGGCAGGAAGATCTCAAAACCGTCCTCGCCGGTGTAGCCGGTGCGAGCGGTGATGCAGCCGTCGACGCCGGCCACGCTGCCGTGGGTGAACCAGTAGTAGCCGACCGCGCCCAGGTCCACATCGGTCAGCTTGCTGAGCAGGGCCTGGGCGTTGCGGCCCTGGACCGCCACTTGCGCCCACTGGTCCCCTTCGTCGGTGAAGACCGCGTCTTCTGGGTAGGGGTTGTGGGCCACCATCCACGCGAAGTCCTTGGCGCGATTGGCCGCGTTGACGCAGATGAACACGTCGTCTTCAGCCACCCTGTAGATGATCAGATCGTCGACGATGCCGCCGTCGGGCTGGCACATCGGGCTGTACTGGGCTTGGCCATTTACGATGTCCAGCGCGTTGGTGACCAGGTGACGGACCGCGGCCAGGGCCTTGGGCCCACGGACCCGGACTTCGCCCATATGGCTGACATCAAACAGGCCGACGCTCTTGCGACAAGCCAGGTGTTCCCGGCGCACGCCGGTGTACTGGACGGGCATATGCCAGCCGCCAAAGTCCACCATACGAGCGCCCGCCGCGACGTGCTGGGCATGAAAAGGCGTCTGCTTGAGAACGGCGGTGCTGTGCTCGCCAGCGTGATGGGACATCGAGCCACTCCGGGATGAGTCAGAGGGCGCGCTCTAACCGCTGGTGCCAGTCCGCGGGGGGGTCGATCTGCACCTTGGCCACGCCGTCTGTAGGGGGCTAAGTCCGGGCCCTCCCTCGCGCCCCATCCCTCGCCCATCCCGCACCCGTGGAGCCCACAATGACCACATCGGCTCGCTTCGCCTCCCGCCACCTCGGCCCTCGGCCCCACGACATCGAGCACATGCTGTCGGTCCTGGGTGTCTCGGACCTCGACACGCTCATCGATCAGGCCGTGCCCGCCTCGATCCGGGTCCAGGCCCCGCTCGCTCTCCCCCCCGCCCTGACCGAGCGCGAAGCCCTCGACCGCCTGGCCGAGCTGGCGGCGTCCAACCAGATCTGGCGTAGCTACCTGGGCTACGGCTACCACAACACGATCATCCCCGCGGTGATCCAGCGGAACATCCTGGAGAATCCCGGCTGGTACACCGCGTACACCCCCTACCAGGCCGAGATCTCGCAGGGCCGCCTGGAAGCCTTGCTCAACTACCAGACCATGGTCAGCGACCTGACCGGCATGGCGGTGGCCAACGCCTCGCTCTTGGACGAAGCGACCGCCGCGGCCGAGGCGATGACCATGAGCTGGCGGATCCTGCGCAACCGGCGCGACGCCTTCTTCGTCGATGAACAGGCCCACCCCCAGACCATCGCCGTGGTGAAGACCCGCGCCGAGGCCCGCGGCATCAAGGTCGTCCTGGGCGACCCCGACGCGCTCGACCTGGTCGCGGACGCCGGGCGCTACTTCGGGGTCCTGGTCCAGACCCCGACCACAACCGGCCGCCTGCGCAAGCTCTCCGATCTGTGCGCCGCGGCACACGGCGACAAGCTCATCGTCACGGTCGCGACCGATCTGTTGGCCCTGGCCCTGACCCAGTCTCCCGGCGACGCTGGCGCCGACATCGTCATCGGCTCATCCCAGCGCTTCGGTGTTCCGCTGGGCTACGGCGGCCCGCACGCGGCCTTCATGGCCACTGCCGACCAACACAAGCGCCAGCTCCCCGGCCGCATCATCGGCGTCAGCCGCGACGTCGACGGGGTCCCCGCCCTGCGCATGGCGCTGCAGACCCGCGAGCAGCACATCCGGCGCCAGAAGGCGACCAGCAATATCTGCACCGCCCAAGTCCTGCTGGCGGTCATCGCGGGTGCATACGCCGTCTACCACGGCCCCGAAGGCATCACGGCCATCGCCCGCACCGTACACCGCCGCGCGTGCGCCCTGGCCAACGCGGCCCGCGGCCAGGGCTACGCCGTCTCGAAGGACTTCTTCGACACAGTGGTGGTCGACGTCGGCGCCGACGTGAACGCCGTGCTCTCGCGGGCCGCAAAGCTGCGAATCAACCTGCGCCGGGTCGGTGAGGCCCGCATCCTCATCGCGCTGGACGAGACCGTGCGTGACCAGGACATGCGCGACCTCTTCAGCGTCCTGGGTGTCCAGGGCGACGTGCCGGTGAACGCCCACACCGATGCCCTCCCCGCCGACCTGGTTCGCACCACACCCGTGCTCCAGCACGATGTCTTCTCTCGCTACCAGTCCGAGACCGAGATGATGCGCTACCTCAAGCGCCTCGAGAACAAGGATCTCTCCCTGGTCCACGCCATGATCCCGCTGGGCTCCTGCACCATGAAGCTCAACGCGGCGACCGAGATGGCGGCGGTGAGCTGGCCCGCCTTCGGCGCGATCCACCCCTTCGCACCTCGGTCCCAGGCCCAGGGATACTCACAGCTCTTCGCCGACCTGGAGACCTGGCTGGCGACCTTGACCGGCTTCTCGGCCACCAGCCTGCAACCCAACGCGGGCAGCCAGGGCGAGTACGCCGGCCTGCTGGTGATCCGGGCCTGGCACCACGACCGCGGCGACAGCCACCGCGATGTCTGCCTGATCCCGACCAGCGCCCACGGCACCAACCCGGCGAGCGCCATCAGCGCCGGCTTCCGGGTCGTCACGGTCGACTGTGACGACCACGGCAACATCGACGTCGATGACCTGCGCGCCAAGGCGGCGGCTCACAAAGACCACCTGGCCGCCCTGATGGTGACCTACCCCTCGACCCACGGGGTCTTCGAGGAGTCGATCCGCGAGCTGTGCCAGATCGTCCACGCGGCCGGCGGCCTGGTCTACATGGACGGCGCCAATATGAACGCCATGGTCGGCCTGGCCCGACCCGGCGACATCGGCGCCGATGTCGTCCACCTCAACCTGCACAAGACCTTCGCCATCCCCCACGGCGGTGGGGGTCCGGGCATGGCTCCCATCTGCGTCACGGCGGCGCTGGCACCCTTCCTGCCGGGCCACTCCCTGGTCCCCGGGGTCGGCGGTGCCAAGGCCATCGGACCCGTCTCGGCCGCCCCCTGGGGCAGCGCCAGCGTCCTGCCAATCTCCTGGGCCTACATCGCGATGATGGGCGCCGATGGCCTGGCCATGGCCAGCAAGATCGCCATCCTCAACGCCAACTACATCGCCCAGCGCCTGGATGGTGCCTTCCCCGTGCTCTACACCGGCACAAAGGGTCGGGTCGCCCACGAGTGCATCCTGGACGTGCGCCACTTCCACAAGGTCAGCGTCGTGGATGTCGCCAAGCGCCTGATGGACTACGGCTTTCACGCCCCCACCATGAGCTGGCCGGTCCACGACACCTTGATGATCGAGCCCACCGAGAGCGAGAGCCTGTTCGAGCTGGACCGCTTCGTCGACGCCATGCTGGCGATCCACGCCGAGGCGACGGCCGTCGAGACCGGCGCTGTGGACGCGACCGACAACCTGCTGCACAACGCGCCCCACACGGCGGCCGCCGTGACGGCTGACAGTTGGTCCCACCCCTACAGCCGCAGCGACGCCGCCTGGCCCACCGCCTGGACCCGAACCAGCAAGCTCTGGCCAGCGGTCGGCCGGGTCGACGATGCCTTTGGCGACCGCAAGCTGGTGTGTTCCTGTCCCCCGCGGACGGGCACGCAGCGGCGCTGATCAACCGCTGGGCAAACGCAGGCGGTCAGCCCCGACCGGCGGTCAGCCCCGACCCTGCCGGCGCTCGGCGCTGTCGACCGTGTTGTGCATCAGCATGGTGATGGTCATGGGTCCGACCCCGCCCGGCACCGGCGTGATGGCCGCACAGCGCGGCAGCGCGCTGGCGAAGTCGACATCACCGACCAGCCCGCCGTCCTCCAGGCGGTTGATCCCGACATCGATCACCACCGCGCCCTGCTTGAGCCAGGACCCCTGCACAAAGCGCGGCCGCCCCACCGCGGCGACCACGATGTCGGCCTGGGCCACCAAGTCAGGCAGGTCTCGCGTGCGGCTATGACACAAGGTGACCGTCGCGTTGGCCTTCTCCAAGAGCATCGCCATGGGCCGGCCCACGATGTTGCTGCGCCCGATGACCACGGCGCTGGCACCACAGACCGCGACCTGGGACTGGGCCAGCAAGGCCATGCAGCCCCTTGCGGTGCAGGCCACAAAGCGCGGCCGCCCCTGGGACAACAGGCCGACATTGCGGGGGTGGAAGCCGTCGACATCTTTGTCCGGTCGGATGGCATCGAGCACTGTGGTGGCGTCGATCTGCGCGGGCAGTGGGAGCTGGATCAAGATGCCGTCGATGGCGTCATCGCCGTTGAGGTCCGCCACCAGGGCCAGCAGATCGGCTTGGGTGGTGTCCGCGGAAATCGTCAGGCTGCGCTGAAAGAAGCCCAGCCGAGCAGCCCGCTTGCGCTTGCTGTTCACGTAGATCGCGCTGGCTGGATCGTCGCCCAGGTGGATCACAGCCAGGCCGGGGGGCCGATGCAGGGCCGCCACCCTGGATCGTAGCGCCGGTCCGAGCTGGCACGAGAGCGCGCGTCCGTCCAGAAGCTGTGCCATATCTCAGGACTTCGTGGCGGTGGAAGCGCCAGATGGTGCCTTGGCCGCAGGCTTGGCCCCACTCTTGGCGCCCTCTGCGGTGCTGGCGCCGCCACCCGAGTCCTTCGCGCCACCCGAGTCCTTCGCGCCGCCCGAGTCCTTCGCGCCGCCCGAGTCCTTCGCGCCGCCCGAGTCCTTCGCGTCCCCCGCGCCCTTGCCTTCTGCTGCACCATGCTTCAGGCCGTAGTGATCCTTGTACCATCCCGATCCCTTCAGGATGAACGAGGTCTGGCTGATCAGCTTGCGCACGTGTTGCTGGCCGCAGGCCGGACACGTGGTGATCCGCCCGTCCTGGATCTTCTGCAGCTTCTCGAAGCGGTGGGCACAGTCCGGGCACTGGTACTCATAGATGGGCATGGGCGGCTCCTGTTGGGCCCCGTTCTATGCACTTGGGCGAGGGCGGCAAGGAAGAGGCATACACATGGCCGTCAGCGCCGAGCAGCGCTACGCTCACCACCATGCGCGTGATCGTCGCCCTGCTCTCGCTCTACCTGCTCGCCTGCCTGCTCTTTGTCGGCGTGACCACCGCCTTCCTGGTGCTGCTGCGCGGTGAGCGTCCCAGGCTGTGTCGCCAGTCAATCGGCTGCTTCTTCCGCGAGTGGCTCGGTACCGCCCTCATCTTCGGCATCCTGCCTGCGGGCCTCTGGCAGCGACCGCCTCGGCCGGCTCGCCGCACGATCTCCCACGATCCAGCACAGCTTCCGCCCGCTTCAGTCAGCAGTCCGCCGGTGATCATGGTGCCAGGCTACGGACTCAACCGGGCCTCGTTCACCTTCCTGGCCCTGTTCTTGCGCCAACGCGGCTGGCGGTGGGTGTGGCCGATCAACAACCTCCCACGCTCCAGCCCGGTGCCGGTCTTCGCCCACCATCTGGCCACCTGCATCGAAGAACTGTGCGCCGCAACCGGCGCTCCAAAGGTCGACATCGTCGCGCACTCCATGGGCGGCCTCATCGCGGCCTGGTACCTCCAGCGACTCGACGGGGGGCGTCGCGTTCGGCGAGTGGTCTCGCTGGGCACGCCGTGGTCCGGCTCTCGGATCGCCATCTTCGGACTGCGCACTGAGTCCCACGACATCCGGCCCAACAGCTCGACGGTCGTGTCCCTCTCTAGGCCCGCGATCCCGTGGACGGCCATCTGGTCACGCGAAGACAACATCGTGCTGCAGCCAAAGAACGCGGCGGTGCCAGGTGCCCACTCGATCTGCCTGCCCTTCGTGGGACACATCTCCTTGCTGTTGTCCCGGCGTAGCTTTCGCCACATCGCGGACGTGCTGGCCGCGCCGGACCCGCAGCTCAGCGACGAACTCAGCGAAGAGCACAGCGAAGCCAAAGGGAATAGAGCCCCGGCCCGCCTCACCGACGTGCCATGAGCCCGCCGGGTTCGTCACCCCAGGAGCCAACTTGAGCCTGCTCGACCACAGCATCATCGTGGTGACAGGCAAGGGTGGAGTGGGAAAGACCACCGTGTGCGCCGTACTGGGCCTGATCGCGACGCGCCAAGGCAAGCGGGCCATCATCACCGAGACCAGCGGGGCCCGCGTGCTCCCAGGGATCTTCGGCGTGAAGAGCCAGGGCTACCAGCCCGTCGAGCTGAGCCCAGGCCTGGACACCCTGTCGATCACACCCCTCGAAGCCATCGAGGACTACGTCGTCCAACAGATCAAGGTCCGCAAGCTGTACGAACTGGTCTTCCGGAATCGGGTGATGGCGCCCTTCGTCGACGGCGTGCCCGGCCTGCACGACGCGGTTCAGCTCGGCAAGGTCTGGGACTGCGCCGTCCAAGCCCGTGACTGGCAAGGACACCCGCGGTGGGACCTGGTCATCGTCGATGCGCCCGCCACCGGTCACGGCCTGACCATGCTCCAAGCGCCCCGATCCATGATGGACCTGACGCGCGCCGGCCCCCTCTACAAGGGCAACGCAAAGGTCGAATCGGTCCTCAGCGATCCAGTCCAGACCCGCCTGATCATCGTCTGCCTGCCCGAAGAGATGCCCGTCGCCGAGACCATCGAGTTGTCCCAACGACTTGGACCCCGACGCCGGCAGCTCTCGCTCTGCGTGCTCAACGAGATGCACCCGGCACCCAGCGTGCCCCCCCAGGACTGGACCATCGCGCGGGACGCGCTCACGGGTTCTTCCTCACCGGCCCTCGACGAAGCGGTGGGCTTGGTTGACACCTGGCAGGATCGCATGCAGGCCCAGGACCGCGCCCGAAAGCGGCTGGCTGCTGAACTCAAGCTCACCATCACGGACCTGCCCTTCCTGTTCCGGCGGCGACTCACACCCGCCGACCTGGCGCGGCTGGCCGACACGCTCACTCCAGTCCTGACCGCAGTATGACGACTCCTCATATGTCAAGGACCCGGGTCGCGATCTGCTGCGGCAGCGGGGGCGTCGGCAAGACCACGATCAGCGCGGCCTTGGCACTCAAGTGGGCCTTGGCCGGTCAGCGCGTGGCCGTCCTCACCATCGATCCGGCTCGACGCCTGGCCGACAGCCTCAGCATCGGCCAGATCGGCAACACCGCCGTCCGGGTCCCCATCGAACAGCTCTCGCCCCAGACGACCGGCCATCTCGACGCGATGATGCTGGACGCCAAGGCGACCTTCGATGACCTGGTGCGCCGCTTCGCCACCAGCGACTCGGCAGCCAGCCGCATCCTGGCCAACCGCTACTACCAATTCGCCAGCACGCGCCTGGGTGGCTCCCACGAATATATGGCCATGGAACGCCTCTATGACCTGTGGCACAACGGCGACTATGACGTGGTCGTCCTCGACACGCCGCCCACACGCAACGCCCTGGACTTCCTCCGCGCACCGGACCGCATGGCGTCGCTGATGGACGAGGGCGTGTTGCGCTGGTTGGTCATGCCGGCCAGTCGATCGGGCTGGCGCGCCCTGGAGCTGGGCAGCGAAGTCCTCTCACGGGTCCTCAAAAAAGTCATGGGCCGGGGCACCGTGTCGGAGATCGCCGAATTCTTCGAGATCTTTCGCGATCTCTGGGACGGCTTCCACGCCCGCAGCGTCGAAGTCCGATCGCTGTTGCGCGACCCGATGACCACCTTTCTGCTGGTCAGCTCACCGGCCCCCGCGGCTCGCGCCGACGCCCTCTACTTTCTGGACCAGCTCGCTCAGAAACAGCTCCCCTTCGGTGGTTTCGTGGTCAACCGGACCCTCACCCCCCCGCTGCCGCGCTTGGACCCAGCCGTCCTGCCCGCCAAAGGACCGCTGCCCCCCGAACGGTGGGATCAAGTCCTGGACACCATCAGGCAGGCGCGCACGCTTCGGCAGCGCTTGGCGAAAGCCCACGCCGAAGCTATCGCCCAGCTCCGCAAGGCGGGGCCGCAACAGGCGCCGTGCTGGCTGGTCCCTGAACAAGCGCACGACCTGCACGACCTTGGGGGCCTCGCCACGATCACCCAGAGTCTGCCGAGCTTGCCCGACATCCACGGTCAGACCTGAGACCCCGGTCCCTACTGGGTCGCACCCGTGTCGGTCGACGGTGCGGCCGAGCCGTTGACGACTTCATAGGTGATCGCGATGCTGGCTCCACGCGGCGGGATGCCGTCGCCGTGGAAGTAGACGATCCAGTACTCGGAATCGTAGGTCCAGCCATTGATCGCGTCGGCGGACACCAGGGTGTCATCGACCCCGACCTGGATCGTGTCCTCAACTGCCGAGCGGGTAAGCTGGAAGGCAGTCTGAACGCCAGAGACTTCCAGGCTGAGATCGGTCATGATCTGACTGAAGTCGGCCGAGCAGATAGGCTTGGGCCATGGAGATGTAGCGAAAGCCCGGAGAGCTGCCGTCACAGCCCGCGTCCACTTCTGGCCCCACGATCGAGCTGACGACAACCCGCTCGGTGCCCGTCTGCAAGGTCTTGTAATCAGTGATGAGATCCTTGACATCGACCAGCAGATCGTTGTGGTCATAGCACGCGCTGACGCTGTCGTAGCCCGCCAGAGCACCGCGGTCGGTGCAGTCATTTTCGTCGGAGACATAGATGATCGAGAGGGTCGCACCACTGCGCCGAAAGCCACTGTTGTAGCCGCTAATCAGCGGTTCCGAGAGCGCCTGGTAGGCCGCGTCGATGCCCTTTTCCTGGTCCGAACCCTTGGTCCCCACCAGAACCCGCTCTTCGAACAGCTTGACGTAGTCGTCGTCGGCCGTCAGGTACAGCGGATCGCCTTGGAGCTTGCCCTTCTGGTCCGTGTCATCCAGATCGGTCGTGACGACGCCAAGATGGAAGTCAGCATTGCTGTCTTCGATGTTGACGATGAAGTCACTGAACTTGGCCACGACCCGGGCCTGTTCGTCCTCCATCGAGCGGCTGTTGTCGACCACCCACAGGATGTCAACCATATTGGTCGGCTCCTGCAAAAAGATATCGGTGTTGATCACATGCCCGATGTTCTGTTCCGGATTGCACGCAGTCGCCAGCATCGCCATCGGCACCAGCAGGGCCCTCGCACGCATCGACGCTCCAGGGTGAGGTGGCTCAACCCTACACGGCCCCAGCGCCATCCTCAACCGGGGGCCAGTGGCTCAGGGCTGGAAGTGAAGCTCTGAGATGCAGAGATCGTTGAACTCCTTGCCCTTGCGAACCTGATCGAAGGTCAGGCGGACAGTGCGGGTGGTCCGGGGCAAAAAGGCGATCGTCTGGCCCATCATCGACGGCTTGATGGTGACCTTCTGGGTGCTGCCGTCCGAAAATGTCAAGGTCCCAGCGGTCGCGCTATTTGCGTTGATGAAGGCCTTGAAGCCAAAGTCGTTGCCGTTGTTGATCACCAGGCTGCTGACGCGCTGGCTGCTGCCGAAGTCGAGCTGGACCCACTCACCGGTGCCATCACCATCGGCGTTGCCCTCGCACCACATGCTGTCGAGGACATCGTCCCCCAGGTTGTCGGCTTCATAGTCGCCGTCTCCATCCGCCGGATAGGTGCTGGAAGCGCTGAAGCTGGTCACCGCCACATCCGACGATGGCGCACTGTCAAAGACCTGGAGCTCGCTGATCGAGGTGTCCGCGAAGGTGCTGCCCTTGTAGATCCCCTTGATCCGGAACTTCAGCGAGCTGGTCTGCACCGGGGACGGAAAGCGCAGCTCTTCGACCTTCATGTCGTCGGTCAAGGTGAAGCTGTGCTTGGTTCCATCGGCCAGCTCGACCTCGAGTTCCTTGACCCGGTTGTTGCGCTGCCACATATCCGAGGTCAGCCAGTAGCCGTTCCAGATCCGAAAGCCGACCACGTTCTGGGTGCCGTCCAGATCGAGCTTCACCCAGGAACCCAGGCCACTGCCGACCTCGGACTCAAACCACGCGGTCGACTGCTTGTGGTCCTTGACGTTCTTGACGACGTAGCTGACGCCCGAGTCATCGTGGAGCTCGGAGCTGGCGGACACATCGGTGATCTTCAGGGGCGCTGCGACCGCGGGGAGGCTTGTTGAGAGGAAGCTGGCGAGCAGGATGGCCGAGGTCATGGGCGACTCTCTCAGAAAGAGGTGGGAATGTATTAGCAGCTTGATTGCAAGCCGTTGGCAAAGGTCGCCGGATGTGGCGAGCGGCAGGAAGGCACAGCCGGGGTCCTCCTTAGAATGTGCCCGTCATGGCCAGACGCGCGCCCTCGAAACCCGGCAGCGTGCGGCACTGGCCGCCAGAGCAGCGGATCCCCGCCTTGTATGCCCCGTAAAAGGCCCGGAAGTCGACGTTGCTGGACGGTGACCACGCGACCTCGGCGGCGCCGTAGACCGTGTCGCTGAGGTTCCCTTTGGAGGTCACCAGCGGGTTGTCGCTGTAGTCCTGGTAGAGGGTGAAGATCCACTGCTCGCCCACCAGCCAACCGATCGAGTTCTCCATCTCGATGTAGTCGGACTGGTCCTGAAGGTTGTTGCCCCACGAAAACTGCTTGACCGCGGCATCCAGTTCCAGGTGGTGGACGCCGACGATGGGGATGTTGATGTCGCCATCGAAGTGGATCAGGCGGTCGCGCCCGTCGGCGGCGGCATCCCGTTGGTCCACCCGCACACCGGCGTTGATCTGCGAGTTGACCCCCGTTCCCGTCCACTGGATTCCCATGATGGGGTGAACGATGGTCTCGGGAGACCGGTTGAAGTGCAGCACGCCAAGGTCCGTGTCGCGAGCCAGCAGCACCGAGGCATAGGGAATGACCAAGCCCTTGGCGGCTGAATAGTCGACCCGGATCCGCCCCGCGGAGATGTCATTGGAATTGACGGCCGCCGAGCTGTCCTCGGTGATCACGCGCTCGTACTCCAGCGTGGGGACCACCGCGACCTCCCAGCCTTCAGCGTAGACGAAGTTGTTGATGCGCTCGGTGTCGCGACTGGTCTTCCCCTCGACCAGGACCACGAAGTGGCCCGGATAGGCGCTGGCCGAGACATAGGCGATGTGCCCCGTGAGCCCCTTGAAGTCGTCCGTGGCGGCCTCTCCGACGATCTCCGGGCTGAGATAGCGAAACAGGTCCCCCTCGGCGAACCAGTCCACGCCACCCACCCCCAGCAGCTCGACCGTGGCACCCCCGACCACCGCATCCAGGGGGTTGCTGTACTGACTCCACGGATCCTGACCCTTTTCTGAAGACCGCCCGAAGCGGTAGACGACCCCATGCGCCCCCAGGTTGGCCGGGCCCAGACCGTATTGATCAACCCGAACGCCGCTCACCATATTCGGGGCGTCCCGGTTGATGCTGAGGTTGGGCTGGTCCTGGCTGATCTGCTGGTCGTTGGTCAGCCCGCTGACCACGGTGACATCGGTGTTGTTGAGCGAGAAGGTGCCCTTGGCGCCACGAATCGAGGTGTCGAGATCGATGTCCGTGTTCTTCTTGAGGTTGAGCGCGATCCCCCGGCCAAAGCTGGCGTAGGCATCGCCGCCGGTGACGTTCCCACCACGCCAGCGGTAGTTCAGAAACGCCTTTTCCAGCTCGATGAGCGCGTCCTGCCAGGGCGAGTTGATGTCCTCGCTGAGCAGATCCACCGTCTCGGTTGACGTACCATCCAAGACGTAGCGGTTGCTGAACAGCGCCACCTGGTCGACTTGCAGACCCACCGACAAGTTCCCGCCATCGTCCCAGTGCTGGGTGAGCAGCGGGTTGAAGCGGTTGACCTGCTCGACATAGTCGTTGATGCGGCGGTCCTCGAAGCCAGGAAGGCGTTGGTCGCTGAGGTAGTAGCGCAGCTCGAAGTCGTCGCTGAGCTGGACCGAGGCACCAGCCAGGGGCCCGGTGCCAATCAGGTCAAAGGCCATCGCGGAC
The DNA here is from genome assembly GCA_013152105.1 of Oligoflexia bacterium. Classification (GTDB taxonomy): domain Bacteria; phylum Myxococcota_A; class UBA796; order UBA796; family UBA2385; genus UBA2385. The sequence continues at coordinate 15,741 of JAADHA010000424.1, forward strand.
CCGGACCACGCCCACAGCAGCAGCAGCGGAATCGCTCTGGCGCGAGAAGGGACGGGCGCGTGGAGTCCAGGATTCACGGCTGAACAGGCCCAACCTCGGTGTCGTCCGTGCCAGTCGAGGGCAGCACCCCGCCGGCCAGGAGCGCCACCACTTCGGCGCGCATGCCGACCTCATCGCCTGGATTGTAGCCCTGGTGTACCTGGGCGATGCGCCCCTCGCGGTCGATGAACACCGTAAAGGGCAGGGTCTTCGAGGGGTTGTACTGCGCGACCACGGCCGTATCCTTGTCCAGCACCACCGGGAAGGTCAGGCGCTTCGCCCGCACCACTGGCTTCACCTTGCTGGCGTCGCGCGCGTCGTCGGTGGACACCGACAAGACCGTAAAACCCTGGCTGGCGAGGTCCACGTACATCTGCTGGAGATGCGGCTGCTCGAGCATGCAGGGCCCACACCAGGTCGCCCAGAAGTTCAGCAGTACGACCTGTCCCTTGAAGTCGGAGAGCGAGACCGACTTGTTGTCGATGTCGCGCAGCGTGAAGTCCGGTGCGAGCACGCCGGTCTCCTGAGCCTTGGCGCTGGACTCGGCCAGCAGGCCCCCACCAAGGGCCAAGGCGCAGGCCGCCGCCAGGGCGACAGGGCGCAGGATGCGGTCGAGGGAGAGGGCCATCGTGGGATCCGGGAGAAGGTGTGCAGGGGCAGAGGCAGCAGGGCTCTGGATGCCGGTCGCGCGCTTGAGTAGCCCGTTCATTCGACCAGCATCCCCCGGCCTGCATTCCCTGCGAGTCTGCGAAGCGAGAGAGTAGCGCCCAGAAGAGCGTTGAACACGAGCTACACTCCCGTGCCAGTGGCAGGGCGGCCGGATAGGGCCGACAGACCGCAACTTCGGTCCGGGAGGGTGGTCACTCCGATCCCCTGTGTCTACCAGGACCTGCTTCGCGCACCACTCCGCAGAGGCCCGCCATGCCCCCTCGCCGTGCCCGACCAGACGGCCAGCTCCGCAAGCGGATCCTGGTGGTCGACGACGAACTATCGATTCGCAAGGTGCTCCAAGCGCTGCTGGCGCGCGACGGCCACGAGGTCGACCTGGCCACGAACGGCGCCGACGCGATCTCCGCCCTGTCGGACCACAGCTACGAACTCGTGGTCACCGACCTGCGCATGCCTGGCGTCGATGGCATCGAGCTGCTCGGCTACTGCGCCCAGCACCTGCCGGGCCTTCCGGTCATCGTCGTGACCGCCCACGGCACGATTGACACCGCCGTCGAGGCGCTCAAGCTGGGGGCCTACGACTACATCACCAAGCCCTTCGAACAGGACGACCTGCGCGCCATCATCGCCAAGGCCCTGCGCACCGAAGAAGCCAGCCGAAGCGCCCTGCACGAGGACCCCTCCGGCCGTTTTGCGATCATCGGCAAGACCCAGTCGATGAAACAGGTCTACTCGCTCATCGAAAAGGTCGCCGACTCACCCACCACGGTGTTGATCTCTGGAGAGTCCGGGACCGGCAAAGAGCTGGTCGCGCGCGCCCTCCACGACCACTCCAGCCGGGCGAGCGCACCCTTCATCCAGGTCAACTGCGGCGCCATCCCCGAGAACCTCTTCGAGAGCGAGCTGTTCGGCTACGAGCGAGGCGCCTTCACCGGTGCAGTGACCAGCAAGCCGGGTCGCTTCGAGCTCGCCGACGGCGGCACCCTGTTCCTGGACGAAGTCGGTGAGCTTCCCATCGACCTCCAGGTGAAGCTGCTCCGGGTGCTCCAGAACGGATCCTACGAACGGGTCGGCGGGGTCCGTTCCCTCACCTCTGACGTACGCGTGGTCGCGGCGACCAACCGCGACCTGCTCCGCGAAGTCAAGCGCGGCAGCTTCCGAGAAGACCTCTACTACCGCCTCAACGTGATCCCGATCCGCCTGCCCCCCCTACGCGACCGCAGCGAGGACATCCCGCTGCTGGTCCAGCACTTCCTGGCAAAATTCAACTCGCGCCTGGAGAAGCGGGTGCAAGGTGTCTCGCCCGAGGGGATGGCCGCCTTGATGGCTCACCGCTGGCCCGGCAACATCCGCGAGCTCGAGAACCTGATGGAGCGCTCCGTCCTGCTGGCCGACGGGGCCACGCTGGGGACCCGCGACCTGCCGGGTCTTGGGACCTCGGACCTGACCGAGAACGAGGACAGCGCCATCGAAGAGCTGGGTCTCAAGGACTACGTTCGCGTCTACACGGTGCGCCTGGAGCGCACCCGGATCCAACGGGCCCTGGAACAAGAGGGCGGCAACGTCACGCGGGCCAGCCGGCGCCTGGGGATCAGCCGCAAGAGCCTGCAGACCAAGATGAAGGACTACGGCCTGCGAGACACCTGAACCAGCGCGGCGCGGCTTCTACAGGTCGGCCCAGTAGAAGTAGAAGTCAGTCGAAAACCAACTGTATTCGAAGGTGGTGCCGTCGTAGGACGCGGTGGCGTAGTACGTTCCGTACCAGCCGTATTTGGCGTAGTAGTAGAGCAGCGTCTCGTAGCCGTAGTAGTCGGACGAGTAGCCATA
>JAADHA010000640.1 GCA_013152105.1 Oligoflexia bacterium
AGCTGCTTCGAGAATCAACGCGCCGTTGGCTCGGCTCGTGGTCACCGCCGTCTGCCCCTGAGTCCAGTCCCATCCTGCCCAGTTCCAGCCAGCCCAGCCCCCTGCCGCCACCACCAACGCGACAGATCATCTCTGTCCCCGCACCCGGACGGACACAGCAAGACATCCATCTGAGCTGTCAGCTTCAGACGCAGCCAGGACCGACGCTGCCCAGCCAGCAGTTGGCGGCCGCCTGGCTCGATGACTGGCTGAGGGATCAGCTTCGGGTTCAGCGCGGCATCACGTACTCGCCGTGGGCTCGGACTCGGCAGATCGACGGTGGCGGGGGCCTGCTCGAAGCCTCGGCTCGGGTTCAACTGGACAGCACCGAGCAGGCCCTGCACATTCTGCTCGTCGGGATGAACACCTTGAGCTTGGGACCTCCCCAGATAGATCTCGCTCGGCTCAAGCGCGTCCTCGCCCAGCGGCAAGCGCTGACACTGGCCACGCCGATCGATGCCACGGACTTGTTGGTCGCCGAAGCCGTCAGCCCCGGCACACTGGCGCGTCGTAGCCGGTGGCCGACCCTGCTGGCAGCCGTGGGGCCCGATCAGGTGGCCGCTGCGGTCCAGGACTGCGTCGGCCACGAGGTGATCACGGTGACCGGCGATGAAGCGAACGCACAGCTAGCGATCGCCGCGATCCAGACAAGTCTGGCCGCCGCCGCAGCATCAACGACTACGGGCACCGTCCTCAGGTAGTGCCGCCGCCCGGAAGTGCTGCACGGTGGGCGCATTGGCGCGGTGCCAGCACCCTGCGGAACCGGTGCCTGTTTGTGGTTCGAGATCCCCGACGGGGCCAGCCAAGCGGCTTGAAAGATCCCTGAAGTCAGCGCCGACGTCCATCGAAGCTGAAGCGCCCCGGCCGATGCCAGCCCAACTGGATGCACACGCCCAGCAGGCACACATTCTTCACCAGGTTGCTGCGCTGCAACACCGTCCACATCCAAGTCTGGTCTCCCAGACCCGGCGGGGCCGGCAGTAGTACGCCGGGGACGTGAACCAGGGCGGTGACCACGACCAGGAAGGTTCCCAGCAACCACGCCGCTCGACGGAGCTGCCAGCCCAGCAGGACCATGGTTCCACCGGTCAAGAGGACCACGCCCGCGGCCACGCTAAAGAGCTGAGGTGCCGGGATCCAGGCAGGCATGAGCTGCATGATCAGGTGATCATCGATCAAGTGCTCGGCCCCCAGGCCCAAGAAGATGCTGCTGAAGAGCGCCCGGAAGAGCAGCTCGCTGATGTCGTAGCCGAATGGCCAGCGCAGCACGGTGCCTCCAGTCCCCGGCTTGTAACCGCCAGGGCGAGTGAGCACCTCGTTCGTGCCATTCTGCCTCCATGCGAATCCAGTACCTCGGTGTCTTGCTGTTGTCGGTGTCTTCGCTGTGCGCCTCGGCCGCAAGCGCAGGCCCCCCCGGTGGCCCGACACCAATCGAGCAGCCGCAGCACTTGAATTCCTGGTTTACCGCCCTGAAAGCCGCAAAGAGCGGCGGCACGGTCGCTCGCGCCATCATGTACGGCGACTCCACTGTGGCGGCGGATGGGCTGGCACGCACGGTTCGGGCTCGACTCCAGGCCCGCTTTGGTGACGCGGGCCCAGGTTTCGTGCCGGCCTCCTTTCTGCCCATGTGGAGCGTTCGCGCCGATGTGGCGGCCCACCGCTTCGGCCACTGGAAGTGGCGTACGATCCTGTACGGAGGCGGCGGTGGGCACTATGGCCTGGGCGGCATCGTCGGCATTCTCCACGCTGGAGATGGTGTTGTGCTGCGGGCCATCGACGCGCAGGCCCAGACGCGAAGCCTGCGCCACATCGAAGCCTGGTATCAGGCAGGCGTCGGCTACGGCACGCTCACGCTTCAACTTGACCAGGGCGATCCGCGGCTCGTCGATGCCTCGGCCAGCGCGACCGAGGACCGGTTCTCGGTCATCGACGCCCCGGTGTCGAGCGCCTGCGTGTCGCCGCCACGGGCGGAAGTGTGCCTCTCTACGGCCTGGTGCTGGAGACCGGAGCGCCTGGTGCTACCTGGGAGACCCTGTCGGTGAGCGGGGTCGGATCGCGCTCCTTCACGATCTACGCGGGCGAGGGACTGGGACCCCAGATCGCGCGCCGTGAGCCCGACCTGATCGTTGTCATGCTGGGAGGGAACGAGGCCGGCTACCCGGTCCTGAGCGTCGGGGATGGTTCGGGCTACCGACCGATCTTCCGGGCTGCCGTGGACCTGATCCGTGGCGGAGCGCCGGACGCTGCCTGCCTGCTCATCTCGCCCCTGGACCAGGGAGAGGTGGTGGAGAGCACCACGGAGCCCACTACACAGCCCACCACACAGCAGGGCGAACCGGCCCCGGTCCAGCGCCGCAGCAAGCGCGGCATGCCCCACCTGGTCGCCCAGCAGCGTGCGGTCGCGGCCGACGCGGGCTGCGCCTTCTGGTCGGCCTACGACGCGATGGGGGGCGAGGGGGCCGCCATCGCCTGGACCCGCCACCGGGGGATGACGACCGGCGACCTGGTCCACCTGACCGGCGCCGGCCTGGCGGTGATCGGCAACCGGCTCGGCGACGCGCTGTTCGACGCCTACGACCAGTGGGACGCTGGCGCGGTGCCGAGCCAGACCCAGGCGCCAGGGCACTAGGGGGCCGACGGGGAGGCGGCCGACGGCGCACCCCGGCGACGTAGCGGCGGGTGACGGTGGATCGCCAGGGACCACTCCTGGGTGACCCTCCGACCGCGGGTGCTGGCCAGCCGCTGATCGGCGCCGGTCCGCGAACATCCGTCACCTCGCAGATCCCACAGGCGCAACACTCTCGACGGGAGGAGCATGCTCAGGCCGTACTTGCCGAGATGGGCACGGACCACGGCAGGATCGGCCATCGTCGCGACTCCGTGGAATACGGTCTCGACAATGCAGGCGTCTTCGGTGCCCCCGCAGTAGCAGACGCCGAAGCGTTGCTTCAACCGCCGGGGACAGTCCC
>JAADHA010000485.1 GCA_013152105.1 Oligoflexia bacterium
CGTCCCCATCGACATCGACAAAGGCTTCTAGCTCCAGATTCCCAAAACCCTTGGGCGCGGTGAACTGATAGGGTCCCGGCGCCAGTCTGAGCTTGCCGACGATGGTGCGCCCACCGGGCGCGCTGGGCTCGGTCTGGAAGATGTCGATGTCCACCTGCCCCTTGCCAGCCCAGGTGAGGGTCCCGCTGATGGTGATCCGGTCGCCGGTGTAGGAAGGGAAGGCATCCGTCTCGGCCGAGCTGGCGCCCGCTTGAGGACCTCCGCCCGGTGCCCCCGCCGCTGCGGCCAGGGCACGCCCCCCGTCGACCAGATCGATGGCGGCCTGCAGATCCTTGTCGCCGACCTCCAAGGCCAACCGACCATAGGGATCGTCGTCGTCAGGCCCGTTGGCGTCCTGGTCTTGAAACGCCTCTAGCTCAATCGCGCCGATGCCCTGGGGCACGGCGACCTGGAAGATACCAGGGCTCACCAGGTGAATCTGGCCGGCCCGGCGCATGCCGCCTGGCGCCGTCTTGTCTGGCACGCGAAGGTCGATGAAGACGACCTGGTGGTGGGTGCCTCGGACAACCCCGGACAAGGTCACCGTCGGTCCCGTTTGATCTGCGAAGGGCAGTTGCTGGCTGTCGGGTGGTGGACCCGCCTGGCCACCGCCACCCGAGCCCTCTCCCCGCGACCCGGTGAGCGCCAGCGTCAGATCGACCCCTTCGGTGTCCGTCGCGCCGACATCCAGGTCCACACGAGCGAAGGGATCCTGCTGTGTGGGCCCATCGACGTCGATGTCCTGGTAGGCCTCGAGCACCAGCTTGCCGAGTGACTCGGGCACGCGAATGGAGAACTTTCCCGGTCCAAGCAGTACGATCTTGCCTTGGTTGCGCATGCCGCCCGGCGCGATTGGATCGGGCACCCACACGTCGATGTCCACCGGTGCCGGGTCATCGGAAGAGACGGATCCCCGAACCTTGACGAAGGCGCCGAGGTGGTTTGCGAAGGGGCCAACGCCAGCCGGATCGACCGGGATGTCCACATCTTCCAGCGTGACCGATTCGGCGGCCCCAGCCTTGGCTTCGGTGTGGGGAACCGCGACACGTTCCTTGCCGGTTCCGCGCGCGCCCGCCACCAGCAACATGCGCACGCCGTCTACATCTTCATCGCCCACATCCACCAAGGCCGCGCCCCAGGGGTCGGTCGGGCCGGGACCGTCCGAGTCCGGGTCCTGAAATCCCTCCAAGCGCAGATCCCCAAGCGAGGCGGGTACCTGGATCGCAAAGCTGCCTGGACCACCCAGCAGGACCTTGCCCAGGTTGCGTTCCCCGCCCTCGACCGACTGGTCCGGCACCCGCAAGTCGATGTCGATGGCGAGGTCCTGGTCCGAGGCGATCCGGCCACGGACCACCACGGTCTTGCCTTCGTAGTCATCGAAGGGGCCCGCCTGCGCCGCCGTCAGGGCCTCTACGCCACCAGGGGGCATGGCCACGTGCTCGACATGGGCCGGCACGGCGAGCGCGTCTTCATCCGAGCTTGCGGCTGGAGTGGGAGCAGCAGAGATCGTCGCTGCGGCCAGCAGGGCTGAGGCTTCGGGCGTAAGAGGAAGGGTGAAGTCGACATCGTCGACGTCCAGAGAGCCCACGTCTACGGTCTGCTCTGCGCTGGGATCCGTCGCGTCCGCGCCGTCCGAAGCCAGGTCCTGCACCGCGAGGATCTTCACGGATCCTGATCCACGAGGAACACACAGCCGGTAGGGGCCGGGGCTGCCTACGACCAAGGTGCCCTGGGTAGCTGCATCATCCCCGAGCGTCACCAGGAGATCAACCGGCGCTTCAAGGGGGCTGCTGATGCTGCCGCTGATGGTGACCGTTACTCCGTCGGCAGAGTCAAAGGGCTGGCCCCCCCCCATGGTCTCGGCCGAGGCCGAGGCCGAGGTCTCGGTCGAGGTCGAGGTCGAGGCCGGGGGCTGTCCGCCACCCTGCCCGGGAATGCCTCCTCCCGGTTCACCGGGTGCAGCCTGGGAGTGAGTCGGTCGGGTGTAGGCACCCACGACCAGGTTGACATCGAGCTGGTCTACATCTTCCGTCCCGATGTCCAACACGATCTGCGCATAGGGGTCTTCCTGAGAGGGGCCGTCCTTGGCCAGATCCTGAAAAAAGGCCAGCGTCAGTCCCGCCTGGGAGGCCGGCGCTGGAATCTCGAATTCCCCGGGAGCGTCCAAGGGAATCTTCCCGAGCTGTCGCCGTCCACCGGGGGCGGTGGGGTCTGCGACCGTCAGGTCGACGTCGATGGCGCCGTCTGCCGGGGCGGTGAGCACCCCACGCAAGGTCACGGTCGGCCCATCTACGTCGAGCCCCGTGGCATCTACATCGGCCACCTGCTCCAGGATCCGTGGGTCCAGTTCCTGGGGTTGCCCGGTGGTCTCTTCCAAGCAGCCGACCAGCGCCCCAAGCAGGATCACCAGGCCCAGGTTGGCGGGAAGCGGCCGCATCAAGAGCCCCCCTCGACCAGGACGTGTCGATACCAGGCCACGGTCCGGCGCAGGCCATCGCCGAGGCTGGTCGGCGCGCTCCAACCCAGCTCGGTCGTCATCCGGGTCACGTCCAAGCACTTTCGTGGCTGCCCGTCGGGCCGTGACGCGTCGAAGCGGATCTGGCCCTGATAATCACAGGCCAAGGCGATGGCAGAAGCCAGGTCCGCGACGCTGACTTCGTGGCCCGTACCCACGTTGATCGGCCCCAGCCTGGTGCCAGCCAAGGCAGCAGCCGCGCAGGCCAGCACGCCGTCGGCCGCGTCCTCTACGTACAGGTGTTCGCGCGTCGCGCGCCCAGAGCCCCACACCGACAGCGTCGCCGGCGCCGCCAGACAGCGCTGGATCAGTGCCGCCACCACATGGGCTCGATCAGGGGTGATGTGATCGCCGGGACCATAGAGATTGGCCAGCATCGGAAAGGCCGTGACCATGCCGTGCTGCTGCGTGTACGCCCTGCCCAGCGACATCATCAGGCGCTTGGACTGGGCATAGCTGTCATTGGTCGGTTCGGGCCGACCGTCCCACAAGAGCGACTCGGGGAAGGGGATCGCCGCCGGCACCCGGGGGTAGGCGCAGGCTGAGGAGACCCCGACGAAGACCCGAGCGCCAGCTTGGTGAGCGGCGTCCAAGGCGTAGACATTGATCAGCGCATTGTCCCGGCCGCTCTCTACCGGGTGTTCCCGCATCCAGCCGATCCCACCGCCCTGCACCGCACAGTGAATCACCACAGTCGGACGCACCTGTTCAAAGAGCGCGATCGTCGCGTCCCGCTGGCACAGGTCCGCCTGCATACGACCCACCGGCACCGCGTGGGCTCCCCTCTGCCGGAGCAGGCGCACCACATGGCGACCCAGAAAGCCATGACCACCCGTCACCAGCGCTGCGACATCGTCCCAGCTAAAGGGAGTGGCTGCGGTCATGGTCTGCCTCAGACATTGCTGTAGGGATTGCGGATCCGCATGTGGCGCAGCGCGCTGATCACCTCGTCCAAGCCGCGATCGATGTCAACCTCGGTCTCGAAGCCGGCGGCACGCACCCGTGCGTAGCTGACCTCGTAGTCGCGCTTGTCCTCGTCCGTGCCGATCTCGGCGAAGTGCACCACGAAGTCCAAGCGATCGGCCAGCAGGTTGACGATCTCTTCTTTGGTGTAGTTCAGCGATTCGTGGCCGACATTGTAGACCCGGTGCTTCAGCTTCTCGGGCCGCTCGATCATGTGCATGATCGCCCGAGCGATGTCCTGGACATGGATGAAAGTGCGGCGGAAGTGCTTCTCGTAGATGACCAGGAAGCGGTTGTGCAGCGCTTGGTAGGCGAAGTCGTTGATCATCAGGTCCAGGCGCAGGCGCGGGCCGATCCCGAAGGCCGTGGCAAAGCGCAGGGACACCGCGTTGTCGCGGGTGACAAAGAGAGCTTCGGCCTGGGTCTTGGTCTCGCCATAGAGCGACAGGGGGTTGAGTTGCGTGTCTTCGGTGCAGACACCAACCACTTCCCCGTAGTTGCTGCCCGTCGATGCATAGACCATGCGAACATCGGGCGGTGCCAGCTCCAAGACATTGCGGGCCCCCTCCAGATTGACCTCGACCGCCTGGCGCGGCAGCTTCTTGCACAAGGGGTAGCCGACCAGGGCCGCGAGATGAACGACCGCATCCGCACCGGCGAGCTGTTCCTTCATCGCCGCGCGGTCCCGGACATCGGCCTTGGCGAAGGAAAAACCTGGCTGGAAGAAGAAGGGCAGGATCGGTGCCGCGCCGTACATCAAGTTGTCGACGACATGAACTTGGTGGCCAGCAGCCAACAGGCGAGGAGTAAGCACCGATCCGATAAAGCCGGCGCCTCCAGTGATGACGATGCGCATGAGCGGGTCCTCTCGGTGTTCAGACGAAGGAGTGGCGTGAAGAGCCTACTCCAACAGGGCCGCCTTCAGGCCATCCAAGAGCAGTTCGAGTTGTTCCGGGCCAAAGGCGTGGCTCTGCCCGACAAAGATGCCGCGCTCGTGCACGGCGTCTGCGACGGGCAAGGGGCCCTCGATCCGCGCTCTGGGAAGCTGCGAAAAGGCGGGCTGGCGCGTCAGGTTGCTGCCGGAGATGGGGCGAGTCTGGATGCCTTTGGCCTCGAGACGCCGGCACAGGGTCGTCCGGTCGAGGGGCGCATCGGCATCGAGCAGCATCGGGAAGGCGAAGCCCGCGTGGGTCGTGCCCGGCAGCTCTGGGAAGACGCGCAGGGGCAAGCCCAGGTCCGCGACCGCGGCGCACCACTGCCGATGGTTGGCACGTCGCGTCGCCACATAGCCACCCAGGCGCGGGACCTGGTGAATGCCGAATGCACCCGCGAGCTCGGTCGGGCGCAGATTGTAGCCCGGCACGACGAAGAGAAAGCGCGGGTCGATGTCGGCGTGGGCCGCCTGGACGGCCACACGGTCGCTGCGCTCGCGTACCCAGCCATGCGCTCGTATGCTGCGACAGGCGTCGGCCAGCTCAGTATCCGAGGTCGTGACCGCCCCGCCTTCACCGGTCGTCAGGTGGTGACTGAAGAAGAAGCTGAAGGCCGCGGCGATCCCGATATTCCCCACCGCTCGACCGCCGATGCGGGCGCCGTGTGCGCCACAGGCGTCTTCGATGATCAGCGGCCCCGTGGCCCGAGACGGACAACCCAGCAGGTGAACCGCCAGCACCGGCCGGTCGTGGGCACCTTCCAGGCACAGGCTGTCCTCGCCCACATCCTGGATCACCGGCGTCAGGCCTGCCTGGGCCACCGCAAAGAGACTGGTCGACCAGCCAACTGCTGGCACGATCACGTCGGCACCAGGCTCCAAGCGACCAGTCGCGACCAACGCGGACAGCATCACCAGCAGGGCGCTGCTGCCCGAGTTCACCATGATGCAGTGCGTCGTCCCGACCTGGTCCGCCCACGCCCGCTCAAAGGCACGGACACGCGAGCCCATCGTCAGTCGGCCTTCTAGCAGGGTCGCGATGGTCTCGGCGATCTCCAGGCCATCGAACGGGGCGACGGCCAGCGGCAGCGTGCCCGCGGGGATGGCCAGCGCGTCCCGATCAAGCCAGCGCGCCGCCAGCGCCCGCAGGTCCAGGCCCTTGGCAGCCCAGGCGTCCAGCGCGTCCATGTCCTTGGGCGCCATCAAGCACCCCGAAGAAGCCGGGCGCCTGGCAGCTCGGTCAGCAAGACCTTGATGTGGTCCTTTCCTACCGGCCAGGACAGGGCCTTGCTCTCGCCACCGGCGCGTTGGTTCTCGACCGTCGCCAATTCGGCGATGGGCCAGCTTCGGCGCATGGCGCGAATGCTGATCTGGTATTCGATGGGAAAGCGCTTCACCGACGTGTCCAGCTCCAGCAGATCAACGCGTCGCATGGCCCGAAAGCCGTTGATGGTGTCCGTGACATAGGGACCGCCGTTGAACAGCCGGTTGGCGATCCAGGTGAGCGCTTGGTTGACCCGGGCTCGGGGTCGAAACGAGTCCTGCTCTTCGTTCACCGAGCCCCTGGCGAAGCGGCTGGCGATGGCCAGGCGCGCCCCGCCCAGCAGCAAGTCGTCCAGGCGCTCGATGTCTGCCGGGTCCTCGTTTCCATCCGGCGAGTAGTAGACCAGCCGGTCGGTGTCGGTGGCGTCGGCTGCCACGCGAAAGGCCACGCCTCGGCCCGGGATGGACTGATCCAGGATGGGGATCCCGCGCTGAGCCAGGAATTCCCGCGTTCCATCGGTTGAGCCACCATCAACCGCCACCGTGCGCGCGAAGCGGTCGACGGGGATGTCGTCCCACAACAAGCGTAGGCCGTCGATCTCGTTCAGCGTGAGCAGGACCAGGGTGCTGTCGCGACGTTGCTGCACGTCATCCCTCCGACCCCAGGAGACCCTGTTTTTCGAGGTACTCCAAGACCCACTTCGCGATCAGGTCGTTGCCCATCGCGTTCGCGTGTCCACGGTCCTTCACGAAGTAGAGGGTCTCGCGGCGAGATGCCGCGTCCATCTGGGGTTGCGGGTCGAAGTGTGCCACATGGAGTTCGTCGGCCGCAGCCTGGAGGATCCGGCGGTGCTCAGCGGTGTAGCCTTCTCGTTCCAGGGGGTACCCGAAGAGCACCGGTGTAGCCCCAATATCGCGAACTCTCTGCACGATCGCCCGAAGATTCTGGGCGTAGTCCTGGGGAGGTACCCGGAACACACCGCCAATATCGCCATTTGGCCGTTCCTTGGCCTTGATCTGGATACCGCCGATCAATGCACGCAAGCCCATGTAGGTCTTGAGCTTATACAGCACGTGCCGCTTCAGGAAGCGGTCATCAGCCTGAAGGACGGCTTGGCTCTTGTCGCTGTAGGCCGCCTTGCGCGCGTCCTGCACGATGTAGCCGATCAACACGATGTCGGGCTGGTACTTGTAGAGCGTGCGATCCCAGAACCACAGGCCCTGGAAGGTCGTGTAGCCAGGCTGGCCCCCGTTGATCACCTGCCAGTTCTTGTAGCCCTTGGCCCGGAGTCTGGTCTCGAGGCGCGCTGGATAGCTTTTGGCGTCGTCGACCCCCCAACCAAAGGTCGTCGAGCAACCCAGGGCCATGACCCGTTTCTTGCCCGCCGGCTTTTCCACGGTGTGATGCGGGACGCGCACGCCGTTTGCGTCGGTGCTGACGGTGAAGCTGTCACCGGTCTCCCGGTGGGGCATCGCCTGGCCGTCCATGTTGGGATCGGCGGTCCAGTAGACTTGGTTGTGGGCGAAGTCAGCGCTGTCCACCGAAGGCCAGCCCACAGCGCGCAGCCCCGCCTCGGCCCCGCCAAAGACAACCGCCAGGGGAACCAGGCTGAACAGCAGCCGCTTGACGATACGCTTCACTTGGCGGGCGAGACCTCGATGGCGGTATGGTCCTCGATGCCATGCGACTTGAACCAGGCGTTGTCCACCCAGCTATCGTCGTTGATGCGATAGCTGATAACGCCGTGTTCGGGGGCCTCGAAGACCATGCTGGAGCCCACAACGTAGACCTTTTCCCACCCCGACTCTGCCACGAAGCGCAAGATCAGTTGCCCCTTCAGGCACCCTTCGATGTTGCAGGGCAGGTCCGTCCCCATCGCAGGCTGGTCCGGGTCACCCTCGACCGTGATCCACGGCCCGTCTTCCGTGATGCGGTACTTGTCGGTCGCCGTCCCGCTGACCCGCACGCGTTCGCCCTGGCAGATCGACAGGGGTCGCTGCCAGCCCGTGCCGATGTCGAGGTAGTCGAACATGGTGTAGTCCAGGGGCTTCTTGCATTCGCCAACCGTCAGCGAGGCGGCCAGACTCTTGACCCAGGATTCCCAGTCGCTCGCGCTGGATTGCCTGCTCATGACCGCGATGCAGTGGTCCCGATTCTGATCGGCCACGTCTTCGGTCTTTGCCGGCCGGCCCAGCAGCACGGTCTCGGTATCGGTGACCATGTCCTGGTCAAAAGACACGCCGTCATCCCGGCCGCCCCCCCATTGGTTGACCAGGGCGTCCAGCGCTTCCTGGCGAGCGAGCAGTTTCTCGGTCGTGTTCAGCGTCGACCAGACCGGCGGGTAGTAGCAGGAGCCAGCCCAGCCTTCCTGGGTCTGCCAGCCCACCAGCACCACAGGTTCATCGCCCTTCTTTTTCTTCTTCTTGCCCTTCTTGGCCAGGGCGACGGGGCTGACCAGGGTCAGCGCGAGAAGGGCGACCGCGCGGGTGCCGAGCCTCATGACTACCTCCAGCTTTTCCGTTGAGTGCAGTGCCTTACCTGACGGCGCCCGCTACGTCCAAGAAGGACCACAAGCGACCACACCGCCAAGACCATATTGCCAACACCACAACGCGACCGAATCCTCCTACAAGGAGGAGTCAGTCGCGAACCGGAGTCCGCACCCCAGGGCGCGGCACCAAGAGCCAAGAGCCAAGAGCCAACGAGGGCTAGAACTTGCCCTGGAGCTGGAAGCCGATCACCAGCGCGTAGATGACCAGGGACTCGATCATGGCCAAGCCGATGATCATCGGCGTGAAGAGCTTGCCGGATGCCTGCGGGTTGCGGGCGATGCCTTCGAGCGCTGCGGCGACCGCGCGGCCCTGGCCGATACCACCGCCAAGGGCAGCGACGCCGATGGCGATGCCAGCACCGATGCCGACGTAGCCCTTCCACATATCCGCGCCACCATCCTGGGCGAAGGCTGGGGTGGACACCAGGAGCATGGTCACCAGAACGGGCAGCATGGTTGTGAGCTTGGACTTCATCGAGACCTCCACAGGGAGTAGGTGTTGAAAACTGCGTTGGAGTCAGGGTCGACTAGTGATCGTCGTGGACGACCGACATCGAGATGTAGATCATGGACAGGAGCGTGAACACGAAGGCTTGGAGGAAGGACACGAAGATCCCAAGCCCCAGGAAGACCGACGGGATGAGCACGTGCGTCAGGTCGGACATGATGCCGAACACCAGGTGGTCGCCGGTGATGTTGCCCATCAGCCGCAGAGACAGCGAGCCAGGGCGAATGACGAGCAAGCCCAACAGCTCGATCGCGAAGATGAGCGGTGCGAGCCACCAGACCGGCCCGGCCATGTGCTTGAGGAAGGCACCGCCGTTCCGACCCAAGGCGACCACCAGGTAGACCACGACCACGACCGATGCCATCGCGAAGTTGTTGCTGATGTTCTCGGTGGGCGGCAGCATGCCGGGCAGGATGCCGAGCAGGTTGCAGAAGAAGACGTAGATGAACAGCCCACCAAACAGCGGAAAGAAGACCCGCGCGTCGTGGGAGTCGAGGATCGTCCCGCCAAGATTGCGCATGGCCGAGACATAGACTTCAAACAGGTTGCGAACCGAGAAGCCCGAGCCCGGCACGTACTGCAAGGTGCCGCCCTGAAGACGCGCCTTGTTGAGGCCCAGGCGGGCCAGCAAGGCCAAGCTGATGAGGAAAGCGCACACCAGCCACGAGCCCAGCACGGCCACCGCGACGTGGCCGCCGTGATCGGTGACACCGAGGGTCCCCATCATGCGGCCATCGGTCACACCCGGGATCAACTCGAACCATGAAAATGGCGCGCTTTCTTCCACCTGGCTCAGGCTTGCGGGAGCCAAAGCACCCACGAGTCCGGCCAACGAGCCCAAGAGAATCGACGTCATTCAGGCTTCCTTGGGGGCGACTAGATTGGCCGCACCGAGCACCGCGGCGTGCAGGAGAATCGCGAGCACGATCACCGAGCTACCCGCCACGACCGCCTGGGCTGGAAAGAGCTGGGTGCTGCCCCAGGTCAAGAGGCCGATGGCCACCATCTTGGTGGAGATCAGAAAGGTCGCCCCGACACCCTTGGTGCCACTCAACACCGCATTGAACAGGCGCTGCACCGCCAGGACCCACAGGCCGAAGTTCACCAGCACGACCGCACCGCAGACCGCGATCCCAGTGGCCAGCGCGGCGTCGCCCTGGATGAGCGCACCACAGACCAGAGCCACGTTGATCAGCGCGGCACTAACGGCGATCTTCATGGGGCTCGGAATCGAGGACATCGTCTTCCTGGGCGTCATCTTCAGCATCATCTTGAGCGTCAGCGCTTTTATGCCAGCGGGTGAGTCGCACGAGACCAGCAAGGAGGCCGGCGAGAGCGAGGAATAGCAGGAGGTACGGGGCAGTCTGAAGGCGGCTGTCGAGCCAGGCACCCAAGAAGGCGCCGACCAGGACGGTCACGGCAAGCTCGGCAGCGGCCGCCAGCGCACCGCCCATTGCTCGAAGCATCTCGGGATCGAACACCCCGTCAGCCCCGAACCGCGACCGGCACGAAGGACGGCGGGCCTATCACAGGGCCCCCAGCCCGTCCAATGCCTTCATGCTGCACTCCCGACCACGGCCTGCAAGGCCGCATCGAGGCCAGATATCAGGTGATCCACGTCCGCGGGCTCGAGAATCGCCGGCAGGAAGACCGCTTCATACTGACTGGGGGGCAAGTAGATCCCCTGCGAGAGCGCCTGGCGATGAAAGCGGCCAAAGGCCTTCATGTCGCACTCCTTTACGTCGCGAAAGCAGCGAGGCGGCGTCGGGCGGAAGAAGATGGTGAACATCGACCCGACCCTGGAGAGCGACAGGTCCCGGCCCTGCACCAGCGGCCGAAGGCGCCGGTCGATCTCGTCAGCGGTCGCCGCCAGGTGGGCGTACACGTCGTCGGTGAGGCGAGCCAGGGTCGCCCTGCCCGCGGCCACGGCCACCGGGTTGCCCGAGAGCGTACCCGCCTGGTACACCGGCCCGACGGGCGAGAGGCGCGCCATGATCTCGGCCTTGCCCCCAAATGCGGCCAGAGGCATGCCTCCTCCGACGATCTTGCCCAGGCACACCAGATCCGCGTCGATGTCGAAGAGCTGGCAGGCGCCGCCACGGGACAAGCGAAAACCGGTCATCACCTCGTCGATGATGAGCAGGCTGCCGTGCTGCCGGGTCAGGTCCCGCAGCCCCTGGAGGTAGCCCGGTTCCGGCACGATGCAGCCCATATTTCCAGGCACGGCTTCCAGAATCACCGCCGCCACGTCGCCCTTCTCGAGGTGAGCGCGGACCGTGTCCAGGTCGTTGTAGGGTGCCGTGCGGGTGAGGCCGGCCACCGCCGAGGGGATCCCGGGCGAGCCCGGCTGGGCAAAGGTGACCACCCCGCTGCCTGCCGCGACCAGCACCGCGTCGTGGGCACCGTGGTAGCAGCCGTCGAGCTTGACGATCCCATCGCGACCCGTGGCCCCGCGAGCCAGGCGGATGGCGTGCATGGTCGCCTCGGTGCCGCTGGAGCACAGCCGGACCTGCTCCAAGACCGGGTGGGCCGCACACAGTTCTTCCGCGTAGAGCACTTCGGCTTCGGTCGGGCACCCAAAGCTGGTGCCACGGCGCATCACCGCGATGATCTCTTCCAGGATCTCGGGGTGGGCGTGTCCCAGGATGAGCGGGCCCCAGCTTCCGATGAGGTCGAGGTAGCGGTTCCCGTCGACATCGTAGAGATAGGCGCCCTGGCCACGCACCATGAAGGGCGGGTCACCCTGGACCGCGGCAAAGGCACGCACTGGCGAATTCACGCCCCCAGGGATGACAGCGCGGGCGCGTTCCAGCAGGGCGGAGCTAAGCGGAAGCTCGAACATGATCGACTCCAAGCGGGCTGGAGACTCTATCCACTCGGCCGGCTCCAGCCAGCCACGCCAAGGGGCTGACCGGCAAGACAAGGCTCAGCGGCCCGCGCAGGCGGTCCACATGCCCACCCCATCGGCCTGGGCCTGGGCCTGATCAGCCCGAAAGGTGTCCTCAAAGGCGTCGTTGGGCGAGTAGATCATCACGCTGGCGTAGCCCTCCAGCAGCAAGCGCCGCTGGTAGAAGTCCTGATCGCCAGCGCCCGTGTACAGGTAGGCCAGCGTGCGGTCATAGGGGTCCAGGCAGCCCCGGTCGAAGGTCAGCCAGACACACGAACCAACCGGGAAATTCGCCGCGGTAAAGACGCTGGCTTCGGGGCCGT
>JAADHA010000078.1 GCA_013152105.1 Oligoflexia bacterium
GCCACGACCCGCAGCCCTCGCAACACCAGGCCCAGGCTCAACCAGAACGTCAACCAGAACGTCAACCAGAGCGTCAACCAGGGCCAGGGCCGTGCGCCAGGACGCGCCCCTCTCATTCTCGTTCCTCTCATCATTGCAAAGCGCTCAGTCTTCGTGCCCTCACGTCCCCACCTCGACCGGAGCCGGCGGCAGCCACAGGCACACGCAGGCCCCGCCCCCTGGCTTGTTGTCCAGGCGGATGCGCCCACCCGCTCCCTCGATCACCTGGAGGCAGGTCGCCAGGCCCAGGCCGGTGCCCGCGCCGACATCCTTGGTCGTAAAGAACGGCTCAAAAGCCCGGTCCAGCGCCACCGGATCAAAGCCCGGGCCGTCATCACAGCAGCGCAGCTCGAGTTCGGGTCCAGCCGGTCCGGTGACCACGCGCGCCGACAGCTCTACGTGGGCGTCCGCCTTGCCGCGCAGGGCGTCGCCCGCGTTGAGCAGCAGGTTGACCAGGACCTGGTGCAGCTTGTCTCGCTCGATGCGCACCGCTGGCAGGTCCGGCGAGGCGTCCACCGTCAGCGTGATGTCCTTGAGCGTCGGCGTCGGCGCGACCGTCGCGCGGGCCTCTTCCAGGGCCGCCGCGACCTCGACGTCCTCGGCCCGGCCAGTTCCTGGACGCGCGAAGTCCAGCAAGTCCCGAATGATTCGGTTGATCCGCTCCAGCTCCACCCGAGCGCGTGAGACCAGGTCCGCTTCCAGACCCGGATCGTCCAGGTCCTGGCCCAGCAGGTCGACATAGCCGAGCACCGCCGACAGGGGGTTGCCCACCTCGTGCGCAAAACCGGCAGCCAGGCGGCCCACGCTGGCCAGCTTCTCGGTGCGAATCAGGGCTTCCTGCGCCGTCTGGAGCTCGGCATTGGCGGCCTCGAGGTGCTCGAGCTGTTCCCGCGTACGAGCTTGGTAGCCAGCCAGGGAGAGGCTCATCGCGTTGAGCGCGTCACGCAGCCCCGTCAGCTCGCGGGCCGCGTCGAGCTCGACCTGGTAGCCGAAGTCACCGCCCGCGATCCGTGCCGTGCCCTGCACCAGCGCCTGGACCGGCTGCATGACCGAGCGCCGGAACAAGGCGTAGCCAAAGAGCGTCACCAGGCCGAAGCTGCCACCCACGTAGATCAGGGCAAAGGCCAGCATTCCCCCTGGCACGGCGGGCGCCTTGAGTGGAACGCTGACCCGCAGCGCCGCCACCGGCCGACCACGCGGCGCGATCGGCGAAGTCACCTGCACGAAGCGAGGGCTGAGTTGCTGACCCGTCAGGTCGATGAACTGCTGGTTTCCGTAGAGCGCGGCGCGCAGGCCCGTGTCGGGCACCGCCGGCGCCTGTCCGGCGACCGACGCGATCGTCTGCATATTGGCGTCCGTGACGTAGAGTTCTTCTACATCCAGAGCCGTGCCCCGGAGAGAACCCGCCGGTAGCCCGCGTCCCGCTGAGCGCCGCGGCTGCTCTCCACTTCGAGCTGCGCAGTCAGCGCCGTGCTGAGGGACAGGGCCAGGTCGGTGCGGCGGTCTTCCTCGGTCCGCTGGATCAGCATCCAGAAGACCCCCGAGCTGAGCACCAGGGTCGCCAGCGTGATGAGCGCCAGCGCCAGGGCGACCTCGGCCCAGAGGCCGGAGCGGCGCGGGGAAGCAGGTGCAGCGGGCGAGGCGGGCATGGGCGTGGCAGTCGATGGCGTTGGGTCGTCCACGCCTATGGATTACCACGTGGCAGGCCCACAGCGCGGCGAGTCCGCGGTGTCCGCGTGGGGCGGGGGGCTCAGTACTTCCGAAAGACCGCCACGACCTTGCCCTGGATCGCGGCCCGCTGGTCGGCCCCAACGAAGATCGGAGCCATGGTCGGGTGGGCCGGCTGCAGGCGGATGCGCTTGCCTTCCTTGAAGAAGAACTTCACCGTCGCTTCATCATCGACCAGGGCCACCACCATGTCGCCATTGCGCGCCGTCTGCTGCTGACGAACGATGACGTAGTCCCCGTCGTGGATGCCTTCTTCGATCATCGACTCGCCGCGCACGCGCAGGGCGAAGCTGGGCCCCTTTCCCGGGACCATATCGCGCCCCAGGTGCAGGCAACCGTCAAGGTTTTCGTCCGCCATGATCGGCACACCGGCCGCGACATTGCCCAGGATGGGCACGTCCAGGGTCGGGCTGTCGCCCATCGAGGTGGTCTTCGCCGTCAGTTGCAGGCCCCGCGCCACCCCGCGCATCGGCTTGCGCAGGTAGCCCTTCTCCACCAAGGCCTTGACGTGGTCCGCCACCCCGTTGGTGGAGGATATCCCCAGTTCGTCGCCGACTTCGCGGTAGGTCGGAGGGATGCCACGGGTCACAATGATGCGGCGGATGCACTCCAGGACTTCGGCCTGGCGGGGGGGAAGGTCATCCATGTTGCGTCCGGGGGTGTAATGCGTGCGGGGAGTATACTGAACGGGCGTTCTGCTGTCAAGGGGTTCAGGAGGGCGATCTGGAGTTCGGGTGATGGATTCGGGGCGAATGAGCCGGCCAGCGCTGCCCGGTGCCAGGAAGTCAGTTGCAAGCAGCCGCCACGCACCCACCGGCAAGGCGCCGCCTCATCAGGCGTGCGCAAGGTGGAAATCCGCGTTGTGTGGTGGCAGATTTCAATGTTGGCATGGCTGCATGATCCCAAGACTGAGACACATCGACACGCTCAAGGTTCTGCTCGAGGAGTTTCCCGTCACAGCCATCGTGGGAGCTCGTCAGGTCGGCAAGACCACCCTCGCGCGGCAAGTGGCCAAACAGTTTGACGGCCCGACCCACTGGTTCGACCTTGAACGGCCCCCGGATCGCGAGCGGATGTTGGACCCTCTGCTGGCATTGGAGCCGCTGACCGGGCTGATTGTCGTCGACGAGGTCCAGCGGGCCCCCGAGCTGTTCTCGGTCTTGCGAAGTCTGGCCGATCAGGACCCAGTGGGCCGTCGTTTCCTGGTGCTGGGGAGTGCCAGTCCGGAGTTGATGCGGGGATCTGCGCAGTCGCTGGCCGGCCGGATCGCCTACCATGCGGTCTCTGGCTTCAGCCTTGAGGAGGTCGGACCAGAGCACCACGACAGCCTGTGGCTGCGGGGCGGTTTGCCGCCGTCGTTCCTGGCCCGGTCAGACGAGGCAAGCATGCGGTGGCGCAAGCAGTACATTCGCACCTTCTTGGAGCGCGATGTGCCACAGCTTGGGATCGGGATCCCGTCGCTGACCTTGCGGCGGTTCTGGACCATGCTTTGCCACGGTCATGGCCAGGTACTGAACCAGTCCGAGCTGGGGCGGG
>JAADHA010000253.1 GCA_013152105.1 Oligoflexia bacterium
AATTCTGAAGGTGGCCAGGTCAACCCCGCCCGATCCTGAACGATCCGGCCTCTGCTGCGGTGTTCGATGGCGTAAGTGCCTGTCTTCAGGTTCGGTGGTCCGTCGAAATGGGCAAAACATTCAGAAATGGCGACACCTGAATGGGTGGGCTTCAGAATTCCGGGGGGTTGGCGGTGCTGCAAGGCCATCGCTCGGGCCCCCCGGGTGCGTCGCTTCGCTCGCTTCGGGCTGTCACGCCGACTAGAGCCCACCGCCGCGCCGGCTCGGATCGCGATGTCGAAACCTCAGGGCGGAGCAAGAGCAAGAGAGAGCTTGACCCGCGGATCCCTGTCCGCTAAAAAAACTTTAGCCCGGAAGTTTGGATAGCCATGGTGGCTACCAAAGAGACTTGAATAGCCGCCGTGGCGGCAGCAAGAGACGGGTCTCACGGGACGCAAGAATGACTACTGAGCGAGGCGGGACCTGGGTAGTTTCCAGCACGGTCGGTGAGACCATCAGGGCATTCCTGCCAAGTCCGCTACCGCCATCGCCACCACTGGACCTCGGTGCCTCGGACTATGACCTGCTGGATCGGGCCAACCGGGCCATCGGGCGGCTCGACGGGTCGTTGGCTGTGCTGCCGGGCACCAGCCTTTTCGTCTACATGTACGTCCGCAAGGAGGCGCTCCTGTCCTCCCAGATCGAGGGCACCCAATCCTCCATGTCCGACCTGCTCCTCCACGAGGTGAGCGGGGCTCCCGGCGTCCCCATGAACGGCGTCCTGGAGGTAAGCAACTACGTCGCGGCCATGCAGCACGGCCTCGACCGGATGCGGGGCGGATTCCCGCTGTCCCTACGGCTTATCCGGGAGATCCACGAGGTACTGCTGCGAGATGGGCGAGGCAGCACCCAGTCCCCGGGTGAGTTCAGGGTCTCCCAGAATTGGATCGGTGGAAGTCGCCCCGGGAACGCGACATACGTCCCTCCTCCCTCGGACCGCCTCATGGCGTGCCTCGACCCCTTCGAGAAGTTCCTTCACGACCAGCCGCAGCGAACCCCGCTTCTCATCAAGGCTGCCCTCGCCCACGCCCAGTTCGAGAGCATCCACCCCTTCCTGGACGGCAACGGTCGGCTGGGACGCCTTCTGATCACGCTGCTGCTGTGTACCGATTTCGGCCCGAAATTGACCGGTGCCAGATTTTCGAAACAGGCCGTGGATACCGCTCGGCGGCTCTTGGCGATGTTCGAGGCCGACCGCTCGCTTCGGGCTGTCACGCCGACGAGAGCCCACGGCCTCTTCGGCAGTAGGCCGGTTGACCGCCCTGGGCATGTTGCGCGAACTCACCGGCAAGCAGCGAGACCGGCTGTTCATCTACGACCGCTACGTCGCCATCCTCTCAGAAGGAGCGGAGCCGCTGGAGGGATGACGGGTGGAGACGAGAATCCAGGGCGCCTTCAGCCGACCCGCAAGCTGGGTGGAACCAGGTCGATGGCCTGACCCTCGATGGCGGCGTCGACCACCAGGGACTCGCCTCGTTGCGTGACGATCTCTCGGCAGCGGCGCAGCTTTTCATCAATCATTTCGTCAACATGCATCGGGTCATGGGAAAACAGCACTAGTCGCCGGGCGTGCGCCGCCAAGGCCACATCGATCGCGTCCACGTAGCAGGTGTGACCCCAGCCGCGTTTGTCGACGTACTCTTCAGGCGAGTACTGGCTGTCGGCGATGTAGAGGTCCGCGTCTCGAGCGAAGTTCACCAGCTCGGCGTCGCGCTGCCCGCCGTATTCGGACAACTCGGAGTCAGGCTGTTCCCGGTTGCCCAGCAGGAAGCGGTAGGGCTCGGTGTCGGTCGCGTAGGTGATGATCGTGCCGTCCAGGTCGATCCGGAAGGCCATCGTGATGCCGGGATGGTTGATGTACATGGCGGTCACCTTGAAGGGACCGACCTGGAACTGCGGCTCACGGACTTCGTGGACGGTGATGTCGGCGGCCATATCGCCGAGGGCGACAGGGAAATAGGCGGGGTCCATCTGGCCGCGTAGGACCTTTTCCAGGGGCTTCTCGACGGATGGAGGGCCGTAGACATCCAGCTTGTTGCCGGGGAGATAGGCCGGCACGAAGAAAGGAAAGCCCTGGATGTGGTCCCAGTGGGTGTGCGTGATCAGCATATTGAGATGCTGGGGCGCGCCCTTGGCTTCGGCATGCAGGCAGAGGCCGAGCTGCCGCAGGCCGGTGCCCGCGTCCAGGATCAGCAGGTCTTGACCGCGCTCGATGGTGACGCAGGGCGTGTTGCCGCCGTAGCGAATGGTCTCGGGACCGGGTGCTGCGATGGAGCCCCGCACGCCCCAGAAGCGGACATGCACCATGTCCAGCGTGTTCTTCACGATGTCCAGGAGCTGCTGGCGCTTGAAGGGTTTGGGCAGGAAGGTGCCTGCCCCCAACTCCAAGGCGCGTTTCTGGTCAGCCGAGTAGGTCTGGCCCGAGACGACGATGATCGGCACGCGGCGACCGTGCGCCGTGGCGCGCAGGCGCCGGATCATCTCGTAGCCGTGCATCCGCGGCGTCAAGAGGTCGGTGATGACAAGGTCTGGCTGGCGCTTGTCGATGGCTTCCAGACCGACCTGCCCGTCTTCCACCACTTCGACATCATAGCCAGCGGTTTCCAGGACGATCTGGAAGATCTCGCGCAGACCTGGCTCGTCTTCGATCACCAGGAGTCGATTCGGCCGCGTTGTCAAGGCATCATCCTGTCAGGAGTGAGGTGCACAGCCGGTGCGGGACCATCGCGGTGCGACGATTGGACAGTAGCCCAGGAAGACGCGTCAAGGAAGCCGAACCGAGCTATCACCAGGGTATGGCGTCCACGCTGGTCAGTGCCTGCCTGTTGGGTAAGCCCTGTCGTTACGATGGGGGCAGCAAGCTGTCCGTGGCGGTCGAGCAGTGGTTGGAGCGGCGCGGGGACGATGTCGTCGCCGTCTGTCCCGAGCAATTGGGGGGGCTGGGGACGCCGCGATCTGCGAGCTGGCTGGCAGGTGGTGACGGCGCGGCGGTGTTGGATGGTCGGGCCCAGGTCCTGCGGAAAGACGATGTTCAAGACGATGTTGGGGATGTGAGCGCGGCCTTCATCGCGGGGGCTGATCGTGCCGCGGCGCTGGACCTGCATGCGGGGACGGCCGTGCTCAAGGCGCGCTCGCCCTCCTGCGGCTGCGGGCAGGTCTGGATTGACGGCAAGGTGCAGGCGGGCGATGGCGTGTTCGCCGCGCTGTTGCGGCGGCGCGGTGTCGTGGTCCTGAGCGACGAGGATCTGTCTGAGCGAGGAGACCCTGAGCGGGACCGCTGGGATCGGCGCTGGGCCAGTCGCACGGACCCGGTTGGCCCACCTTCCGAGTTGTTGCGCGCCCTGGATGATGTCCTGCCGACGACCGGACGTGCCTTGGACGTGGCGGCTGGTCGGGGGCGCCAGGCTCGCTGGTTGGCCCGGCGCGGCCTCGATGTGACCGCGGTGGATGTGTCGCCGGTGGGCCTGGCCGCACTGAGCCGCAGCGAGAACCCGACGGTGCGGACCTGGGTCGCGGACCTCAGCCTCGACCCACTCCCGGCTGGACCCTGGGATGTGATCTGCTGCGTCGACTTCTACCTGCCGACGCTCTTCGGGGCGCTGTGCGCGGCCCTCGCCCCGGGTGGCTGGCTCGTCTTCGCGCACCCGACGCTGGACAACCTCTCCCGTCACGCCCACCCCTCTGCCCGCTTCCTGGTGCCAGCGGACCAGGTGGCCTCGCTGGTGCCGGACCTCGAGATCCGGCGCTGCGATGCCGCGTGGCGCCAAGATGGCCGGCACGAAGCCTGGCTGGTCGCCCGGCGGGGATAGGCTGCCCACTCACGCTGGAGCAGCCATGCCTGTCCACAAGGGCGACCACATCCGTCGCGTCGCGATCATCTTCTCGGGGGGGCCCGCGCCAGCGGCCAACGCGGTCATCTCGGCTGCGGCGGTGTCCTTCATGGAGGACGGGCGCGAGGTCATCGGCTTCTTCCATGGCTATACGAACCTGTCGCACTATCATCCGGTGACCGCCCGCCTGAGGGTCGATGAGCACTACCGGGTGCTTCAACAGCGTGATGTGCGGGGGATGCGCAACCGGCGCGGCGTGATGCTGGGCACGGCTCGCGACAACCCGGGCGCCGAGATCCGCTGCCTGGAGGACCTCGACGATCCGGCCAAGTCCGCCACCCTGCGCGCGGTCTACACCGCGCTCGTCGATCTGGGCATCGACGCCCTGATCAGCATCGGGGGCGATGGCACCCTGCGCACCGCCAACCTGCTGGTGGAGTACCAGGCTCGCTTGCCCCAGGGCGCGACCAAGGTCGCCATCTGCCACCTCCCCAAGACCATCGACAACGATTACCGCGGCATTGACTTCGCCTTTGGCTTCTTCACCGCCGTGGACTTCATGGCCAAGGAGATCGAGAACCTGCGCGCCGACGCGGCGGCGACCTCGTCCTGGTTCATCGTCGAGACCATGGGGCGCAAGGCGGGGTGGCTGTCCTATGCGGTGGCGATTGCTGGCGAAGCGGACCTGGTGTTGGCGGCCGAGGACATCGACGCCAGCTTGACCGTGGACGGCAGGCAAGACGGGGCTCTGTCCCTGGAGAAGCTGTGCGAGCGGATCACCGACACGGTGCGGCAGGCCGAACAGCGGGGTCGGCACGATGGCGTTGTGGTGCTGGCCGAGGGCCTGGCGGCGCGCCTTCCTCCCGAGGCCGTCAGCGGTGCGCGGCGCGATCAGTACGGTCAGATCTCGCTGGGAGACGTCAACCTGGCGCGACTGGTGAGCGTACGGGGCATGGTCATCTACGCCGAGCGGACGGGCCAGCGCAAGAAGCTCAAGCCCATTCAGCTTGGCTACGAGAGCCGCTGCGCGCTGCCCCATGCCTTTGACGTGATGCTGGGCAGCCAGATCGGAATCGGGGCCTTTCGCGCCCTGGTCGAGGAAGGCCTGGACGCCCATATGGTCAGCGTCAGCGGCCAGCTCGACCTCCAGTATATGCCCTTCTCCAGCTTGATCGACTCCCAGACCCTGCTGACGGATGTGCGCTACATCGGGCGGGACAGCGACCTGCATCGGCTGGCTCGCTTTCTGGAGAAGCGGGCCGAGCCGCACGGCGATTGGACGCCGGGGCGGCGCAGCGAGCGATAGTTTTCGTCCGCCCGTGATCAGGAAAAGCTGCCATCCTGGTAGATGTTGACCGTGTTGCCTTCGGGGTCGCGGATGGTGATATTGCGCCCGTAGTGGTCATCCTGTTCAGCCAGCACTCGGACCTTGGCCAGCTCCAGACGCTTCCTGAGGGCCGCGAGATCATCGCAGGACAGGTTGAAGAAGGCCCCCCGGCCGGTGGGCAAAGACAGGCTGGCCGACTGGGTCGCATCCACCACGGCCAGGCGCCAGCTACCGCCCGTGTCAAAGAAGGCGTGGTGTTGCCCTTCCTTGCCGATCGGCAGGCACAGCACGCGACTGTAGAAGTAGCGCGTCTGAACGAAGTGCCTGGCGGGGATCGTGACTTCCATGAGTTTGAGCTGCATGCCCTGAGTATAGGACTGGTGGGGCAGCCTGCTCAAGCGGGGGCAGCAAGGGCTCTGGAGTTTCGACATCGAGGCGTGCGCGCCGCCTCAGCGTCTGGCGGTAGAGGTCACGACGACGCTGTCGGTGCCGACCAGGTCGCCGTGCAGGTCGGTGGCCACCAGACTCAGGGCGTTCTCGCCGGGGTCGAGGGGCAGGGTGAGCCGCCAGGTCGTCTCGTCGGCCCAGGTGAGGTCGAGGGGCTCGGTCGCGCCCTCCAGGGCGATCTGCCGCACGTCGACCCAGGCCTGGCCCTCCAGGTTGACCTCGGCCTTGGCGACCTCGAAGTCCTCGCCGTCCGCCGTCGTGATGTGGAAGTCCACCGACGGGAAGAGGCTGTCTACGCCCTCGGAGGAGTCGCTGAGCACCCACGCCGCGCGGTCGTCGATAAAGGCGCAGTGCGAGTCGAAGTCCTGCGCGGGTAGCAACTCGCCGAGCTGATCGCACCAGGGCCCCAGGTAGCCGGTGTTGTAGGCTTGCGCGATGATGTCGTTGAGGTCGCCGTAGTAGGACCGCAGCCATGCCGGGTCGGCCAGCAGGCGCGACAGGTCGCTGTTGTTCACCACGGCCATGGAGGAGCTGCTGAAGTAGTCCAGGTCGTGGGGGAAGAAGAGCACGCGCCCGTCGTCGGGCCGCACGTAGAACTGGGCGTTGTGCTGGCTGCCGGCCCCGCCGTACTGGTCGGTCGTGCCGCTGAGGGTGGCGAATGCGAAGGCCCGCAGCCATTGGTCGACGTCGATCACGTCGTCGGCCTGCTCCAGGAAGTCGGCGTCGGACAGCCCGAAGCTCTGGCACCAGCTCATCAGCGTCTCGTAGTTGTCCTCGCGGCGGTTGTTGTGGATCAGGAAGGACCAGCGGTAGTTCTCCTGGTCGTCGCCCAGGTCGGTGATGGGGGTGCCGATGACGCTGTCGGGCGACGGCAGCTTGAGGCCTTCGTCGGTCCCGTCCTGGGTGGTCGTCGGGTAGTAGACCAGCTCGTACTCGAAGCGTGTGCCCTTGTCCCCGTCCGCGAATTGCGAGGCCAGCACCAGGTCGCTGAAGCGGTCGAGCTGCAGCTCGGCCGAGCTGCTGTACTCCGATCGCGGAGCGATGAGCTGAACCAGATCGTTGTACTCGCCCGAGACCGACCCGGCGTGGGTCATCACCAGGTTGAGCAGGACCTCGCGTTGACCGAAGCCCGTGCCTTCAGAGCGGTCGAGGAGCACGCTGGTGTGGCTGCCGCGGAAGGGCTGATCGTCGTGGAAGCGGATGCGGTAGCCCAGGCGCTCCTGGGTGGGGCGGCCGCGCTCGCTGCCCTTGAGCCGTACGCCGACGTCGTAGAAGACCTCGGACTCGTCGTAGACCACTGTGGCCCCGACCAGATCGTTGCTCATCAGGTTGACGTCCTGGTGCAGCCAGTCGGCGTCGGCCGGGGTCATCAGGATGCGCAGGTCATGCAGGCCCGTGGTCGAGGCTTCGCCGCCATCGACAGCGTAGAGCGCGCGGGAGTCGGGTCCCTTGCCCGGGAAGGTCGAGGTGGCGCCCAGCTCGTCCTGGGCTTCCACGTAGAACTGCACGACGCTGCCGGCCGCTTGTCCCGCCAGATCGGACTCCCAACTGTCCTGCCCCGCGTCGACCATGGCCTGGTCGACAAAGTCTTGCCCGTCGATCGAGGACCACAGGGTCACGGCGGCCACGCCGTCTGGATCGCGCGCGGTGACCGAGATCCGCACGGGCTCGCCTTGGGCCGGCACGGCCACGTCCTGGGCGAAGTCTTCGAAGGTCGGCCCCAGGTTGTCGACCAGGGTCGAGTTCTCGGCGCCCGGCGTGCCTGCGAGCTCGGGCTGCTCGATCAGGGTCGTGCGGGGCAGGCGGTTGAAGTAGAGCCGGGTGTTGAGCTGGTTGCTGCCCGAGACCCACCGGGCCCGGAATGAGATCTCGTACTCCCGCTCGCCGACGGCCTGGATCAGGGTGGTCTCGGCGTGGTTGTGCATGTGGCCGGTCGGCCCGGTGGCCACCAGGCGCAGCACCGGGTTCGAGGGGTCGTCGGGATCGGGCACGATCTCGCTGTGGCGGTGGGTGCCCAGCAGGCGCCAGCGCTCGCCGTCCTCGTCGAAGCCGCCCTCTTGGAGCAGTTCGACGGGCTCGGTGTCGGGGTCCTGCACGACGCTGAGATCGTCGATCAGCACCTCGCCTGCATCGAGCAGACCGACCAGCAGCTCTTCCCACTGACCGTCGGGGCCCACCGCGCTGGGCTCGGCCACGCCGCGGTAGCTGTAGGAGACCCAGCCCGCCCGCGCGCGCTCGTCGCTGGCGGCCCAGGCCTCGGCCGTGGCGTTGTCGGCCCAGGGGTCCTGTAGCTCCAGGCTGGAGCCGCCACCGTCGGCGGCCTTTGGCCAGCGCCCGCCGTCGGTGTAGCGCACCTCGTCGGCCGGGTTGCCGCGCGCGTCCAGCAGCAGGATGCGATCACTGCCGTTGTCCAGCCGGCCCGAGAAGTCGCCCACCACGTCGATCTCGGGGTGATCGGCCCGCAGGGTCTTGGCGTCGCCGGCGATCACCAGGAAGCCGCCCGGCGCGAGCACCGTGCCCTGTGGCAGTTCGTAGGAGACGGCGTCGACGAGCTGCCAGTCGCCGAGGTCCACGTCCTCGGTGCCGCGGTTGTAGAGCTCGATCCACTCCTCGGTGCGGGCCGTGACGGGCTCGCCCTCTCGCGAGATCGGTGCGCGGTGGTACTGGATCTCGTTGATCACCACGTCCTGGGTCAGCTCGATCTGGTTCGGCTCGCCTGGGGTGGGCTCGGTGGGCACGCGCCAGGGGCCGGCCTGATCGGCGCGGGCACGCAGTCCATCGCTCACCCGCACGGCGTCGAGCAGAGCACTCTGGTCGGCCGAGTAGAGGAAGAGTCGATCACCGGCCTGGATGGTCAGGGCGAGGTCGTCGAGGTCCGCATCGTCGAGGGCCAGGATCTCTCCGGGAGCCAGGTCCGCGGCGCCCAACTCGACCGTCTGGCCCCCCGAGGTGGTCAGCACCATGCCGTCGAGGGCCAGGGTCGCTGGGCTGGCGTTGATGAGTTCCACCCAGAAGGTGCCGCTGGAGGCGGGGGCAATTTCGTTGAAGAGCACGGTGGGCGCGGTGCTGTCGGGCCAGGTCTCGGCCACGAGCTGGCAGCCGAAGCTCATGTCCGGATCCTTGAACTCGGCCTGGTGGAGCTCGGCGGCCAGCACGTTGGAGCCGCTCACCAGCGCGTCGGCAGAGAGTTCGGCCGACACCTGGGTCGGAGTCCCGACGCTGGCGGTGGCCAGGGTTGAGGCGTCGATGGTGCCGTCGGGCATGTTCTCGCGGAGGATCTCGACCCCGTTGAGGTAGAGGACGGCGCCGTCGTCAATCGTGCAGTCCAGGTAGAGATCGGTGGCGGCGGCGCTGCCAGTGAAGTCGAAGCGGGTCCGAAAGGTGATCGTCGTCGGGATCGTGCTCAGCTCGGTGAGGCCAGCCGGGCCGGCCACGGGGTCGATGGTGCGGAAGAGGGCGAAGGTGTCCTGGTCGTTGGTGATCGAGTCGGAGTCGAAGGTGTCGCCCCAGATGTAGCTGGCCGCGTCGGTGAATTCAGCGCTGACGGAGCTGCCCCAGGGGCTGGAGCTGCGGCTGGTCGAGACCCAGGGGGCGTCCCAGCTTCCGTCGGCGTTGGCGTCTTCGACCAGGGCGGTGATCGCGGCCTGAGTGGGTGGCGGGTTGGTGGGCAGGGCCCCGGGGTTGCTGTCGCTGGGGCCCAGCACCCACTCCCAGGCGTCGCTGTCCGTGCCGATCACGCCGTCGGAGAGCCCGTCGGGAAGCTCGACCTCGCCGATGATCATCTGGGGACTGGTCGAGTCGCCGCTCAGCTCCCAGGCGGCCAGGTAGAGGTGGTCCTCGCCGCCGAGGTCCAGGGCGATCTCCTCGACGCTGGTCCAGCTTCCGTCGGAGTCCTCGCCGACCAGGCGCAGGTCGCTGCCGTCGGCCCGGCCCAGGTAGAGGGCGAAGTAGTTGTCCGCGGTCACCCAGGCGGTGGCCAGCACGTCCTCGTCGCTGGCGCCGGCGAAGAAGGTGGCCTGGCCGCTGTCCCAGCCGCTGTCGTCGTAGCTGGTCTCGGCCCAGTCATCGGCCGGGAAGTCCCCTGAGAGGTCGTAGGCCCAGGTCGCGTCCTCGGCGACCAGGATGACCGTCGTTGGGGGCTCTAGCGGGTCGAGTTGGTTGGAGGTGCCGGGCGTACCGCCGAGCTGGGTGCTGACCGTCCAGTTCTCGGCGCGGTCGCTGGCCGCCGTGGGGGCGCGCTTTGAGAGCGAGAGCCCCGATCCGTCGGCTTGCACGGGCCAGGGATCGTCGTCCCCGTAGGCGACGGTGTCGATCAGCCGGCCACTGTTGCTGTGCAGTTCCAGGCGCTCGCCGTCGTTGGAGAGCTTGCCCGTGTAGGGGCCGAGGACACCAGGCAAGCCGGTCTCGTCCTCTAGCAGCGCCGGGTCGGCCGCCACCACCAGGTAGTTGCCAGCGGCCAGCACCGTGCCCTGGGGGAAGGTCCAGCTCACCCCGCCCTGTAGTGACCAGCCCGAGAGGTCCATGTCGAGGACCATCGGGTTGTAGAGTTCGAGCCACTCGCTCTGGCTGTCCTGAGCCGGGTGGTACAGCAGCTCGGTGAAGGTGACCGATCCCGGCGCCTGGATCTCGTCCCGCACCCAGGGGCTCATCGAGCCCGGGATCGTCTCGGTGCCGGTGTCGGTGGTGCTGCCGGCGTCGGTCGTGCTGCCGGCGTCGGCGGTGCTGCCGGCGTCGGCGGTGGTCCCGGCGGTGCCCTGGGTGCCGTCGGCCTTGCCCTTGCAGCCCGCGAGCAGGGCGGCGAGAGCGAGGGCGGCGGTGAGGGCGGCGGCGGGTGGCCGCCGAAGGACGAGGGACATCACCGCTCCGGTGGGTCAGGGACCTGTAGGATAGCGCGGGCACCAGGATCGCTCTCGCTGGTCAGAACGCGCCATCAGCCGACGATCCGACCGCCACATAGGCTGGGAATTCGTCCAGCTTCATCGTGAGTTTTAGCGTCTGCCCGCCGTCTTGGATGCTTCCGTCGCCGAAAAGCCAGCGCCACTGCCGCCCCTTGGGAAAGCTGACGCTGACGGTGCCATCTTCGGTCAGGACCGGCGCGACCAGCACGTCGTCTCCTAGCAGGTAGGCGTAGTCCTGGTCGTCGAGGAAGGTCATCAGGCTGCGATCTTCGGACTGGGCGATGGCCCCGCGTTCGAGCAGCCAGGGCAGCATGGCGTGGTGCAGGTCCACCAGGCCCCGGTAGATCTCGGTCGTCTCGTCATCCCACTTCCACGGCCAGTGGTCGCCACCCCCGCCGTTCTCCATCACCGGGCTGAAGGCCCCGAGCTGTGCCCAACGCAGGAACACGTCCTTGGTGCGACCCTGTTTGGGCTTGTCCTCGTCGCGGTAGCCGCCGATGTCGCTGCCGAATCCCAGGTAGCCGTAGTCGGCCGACCAGTAGAAATTGCGCAGGGCCATGCGCAGGCCGTCGAAGGTGGCGTCCTGGTCGCCGACCCAGGCGGCCCAGGCGATCTCGCGGGGCGTGAAGGCGACCGCGTCCCCGCCGATGTCCGCGCCATAGCTGTCGATCGGCCGCGACATGATCAGCCGGTCATCGCCCAGGGCTTCGCGGGTGTGGCTGAAGAAGTCGCCGTAGTAGGCGGCGCTGTAGTCGCTGCGCGTGACGCTGGCCCCTTGGCCGGGGCTGTAGTTCGCGATGACGGCCGCGATGTCCAGGCCGTCGGTCTTCCAGCCGTCGATGCCCAGGTCCAGCACCGGCTGCATCAAGGCGTGCCAGGCGTCCACCGCGTCGGGGTTCCAGTAGTCGACCAGGCTGCCCTTGCCCTTCCACCAGTTGACGACCGCCGGCCCGCTGTCCGCGTCGGTCTGCATGAACCAGCCATTGTTGGCCCAGGTCGTGTACAGATCGCCGGCGTCCACGTTGATGGCGGGCGTGATCCACAAGACCAGGCGGATGTCGCGGGCGTGCAGCTCATCCACCAGGGCCTGGGGGTCGGGGAAGCGCGTCTTGTCCCAGGCGAAGTCGTTGTAGGCCGTCTCCCAGGGCGAGTCGATGACCACCGCGGCCACGTCGATGTCGCGGTCACGGTAGCCGTCGACCATCTCGATCACGCTGTCCTGGGTCGATTCGTCTTCCCAGACCCAGTGGCGCCAAGCCCACTGTGGGATGTCCAGGGCGGGGACCGTGGTGCCGTGAGTTGTAGAGGTGGTGCCGGCCGTGTCGGCGCCGGTACCCGTGGGGGTACATGCGAGGGCGAAGAGCGCTGGAAACAGGGTGGATGGTGGGTCTCTGGTCTGAGGGCCGTCAGTGTAGCGCGTGTGGTGAGCGGTAGTCGAAATGTGGCTCCCGTCGCTGGTTTGGATCCCACGTTGAGCGCACTGATGCCCCACTCAGGCGGGGCCGCCGCCTCTGTGGCAGAGGTTGTGAGCCCGTCGCCTCTGCGGTACACTGCATTCGTCACCACGTCGGTGGCACGACAAGGAGGCTAGCATGGGTTGTGGCAACGACATGCAACGTTTCGGGGGGGGGTCGCGAAACCTTCCCGGCGGAGTCCGGTGGTTCGACCTGCTTCTCGGCGAGACTGTGATTGCGACCACGCTTGGCGGCAACACCTTCGACGAGAAGGTTCTCGAGTGCCCCGAGCTGGAGGAGATCGGGCCTGCCCTCCAGGAGCTAGCAGTCCACCTGGAGATGCGTGGGCGCACGGGCAATTTCGAGTGCCAGGTGGCCATTCAGTACAAGTACGCGGACGGTGAGTGGAGCCAGGTGCAGGCTGGCGACGTGGTCCTGTCCCTGGTCTCGGCCGACGGGTACCCTGCGCCCGCCGTTTTCATCGACCGAAGCAGGCTGGGGCGGCGACGGATCCGGCTGGTCCTGCAGTACCGCACTGCGGCGGGAGGTACCGTGGGTGATCGGGCCCTCCTGCGGATCGGCGTCGCTTGCCGGCCCTTCTGCTGTTGAAGCCTGCCGTGAAGCCGGTACCATCTGGCCCCCGGTTCTTCTCCAGGCGAGCTGGTCGCTGGCTTGCCTTGCCCAGCGCGCTCCAGGTGGAGCGGGTAGAGCAGGTCCCAGCTATCGAACGGCGCTTGCGGGTTCCGGGGTCTACCCGCCTCGTCACCA
>JAADHA010000592.1 GCA_013152105.1 Oligoflexia bacterium
GCGGGATTCTTGATCGAGACAGCGCGTTCGTGCGCTCCGACCCGACCGGCGGGGAAATCTATATGTCGTTCGTCGGCGACCGCGAAGGGGAGTTCGCGCAGGAGACATCCGCGTCCTTCCTTGAGGTGGGCATCCGCGGCAACAAGTACCTCGACGGCAACAGCCGGGGCAAGGGCGAGGGGAGCTACAACTATGTGATTTTCGACGATGCGGATATCGAGATCGTCGACCGCTTCGCCGCCCCCATCAGCCGCCAGACCAAGGCGCACCTCGAGCGCCTCGGGATCTCGGTCCCGGTCTCGACTACCGCCTCCTTCCTCGACCAGGCGCAGCTCATCACTAAATGGGACCGCTTCCAGCGTCACGTCTCGGACGAGTTTATCGCGGCGGTCAACTACTCGAAGGCGGTCAAAGAACTCGGCGGGTCGGACCCTGGGATGATCTCCGCGCTGCGCCGGTACTTCGGCAAGATCAGCGCGCGGCAGGATGACCTCGACCGTGACCACATCAAGCCCATTGTCGCCTTGCTCTCGGAGCATGGCGTCGACGCGGAGCAGATGGGGGAATACCTCTACGCGCGCCACGCACCCGAGGCGAACGAGGCATTTCACCTGCGCTGGAAGGAGAAGGTGCAGCTCCAGGCGCGTCGCACGGAACTCCTCGCTGAGAGGCGCGAGGACGGGTTCTACGACCGCGACCGCGAGGCGGAGCTGAAGCGCCTCGACAAGGACATCAAGGCGCTCGACCACATCCCGACGCGGCTCCCTGACGGCGTTGACCCGAAGCGGTACTTCCATGAGATCTTGAAGCCGTCGGGCATGGCGACGAGTACCGCCAACCGCAAGGCTGGCCAGCTCGCGAACAAGCCTGGCTTCAAGGAGATCGCGACGCACATCGACGAGATGAACCGCAAGGTGCGCGACGGGCAGCTCCGTGATGGGCTCATCACGAGCGAGCAGCACAAGCGCTGGGGCGAGCAGTTCAAGTTCTACGTGCCGCTGCGCACGGAGCAGGCTGACCGGCCCGACATGGGCGTGACGGCTGGCCTGTCGGTCCGTGGCGCCGAGTCGAAGATGCGCAAGGGTCGCAAGTCGCTGGCGGACAACCCGCTGACGTACTCGATTGTCCAGGCGACCAACGCCATCCAGCGCGGCGAGAAGAATCTGGTCGGTCAGGCCGTGCAAGAGTTCGTCGAGGCGAACGCTGAGCACATCGAGTACGACACGGGCGAGGTCGAGTTCGACGCGAAGGGGCGCCCTGTCCTGTCGGACTACCAGTTCCACTACAAGCGCGGCGGGGTCGATGTCGCGCTCACGTTCCAAAACCAGGACTTCGTGGACGCGCTGAAGCGGGTCGGGATCGCGCACATCCCGAAGTACCTGGAGTTCCTCCAGCCGCTGATGCGGGTCTGGCGCGCCCTGGTGACCTCGGCCAACCCGGCCTTCATCGTCAACAACTACACCCGGGACATCCCGACGGCGCTCATCAACATCGGGAGCGTGATCGAAGCATCGGGTCTCGACAAGTCGGGGATCCGGCGGGAGATCTGGTTCGGGCTGAAGCACGCGCGTCGCGCTGTGTGGCGGCACGCTCGCGGCAAGCCTATCTCTGACGAGATGCGCGCGGAGTTCGACGAGTACCGCCTCAACGGCGGGCAGATCGGCACGTTCACCTCGCCGGACTTCACCGTCCAGCAGGAGCAGATCGAGAAGCGCATCAGCCGCGCGTCTCGCGGCAAGCTCTGGCAGATGGCCGAAGGCACGTGGGCGGTCGTCGAGGACGCGAACCAAGCGATCGAGACAGCGACCCGCTTCTCGGCCTACCGCGCGCTCAGGCGCAGGGGCATGTCGGCCAAGGACGCTGCTCTGGCCGCGCGCCAGTTGACGGTCGACTTCTCTCAGCGCGTCGATCTCGACCTTCTACGCCTTTTTCTCAGCATCGGTCGGGGGCACGCGGCGGGTCATCGAGGAACTCTCGCGTAGCAAGACGGGCCGCGGCGTCGCTGCCGGGATCGTCATGTACGGGTTCGCTTCGCAGTTCATCCTCGAAGCCATGAGCGACGACGACGAGGACGGGCAGAGCTTTTACGGGAAGGTCCCCGAGTACGAAAAGGAGAAGTACCTGATGCTTTGGCTGCCCGGCATGGACGAGCCGTTCAAGCTCATAATGCCGTGGGGCTACGGCGCGTTCCACAACCTGGGGCGCCTGGCCGCCGAGGTCGCGCAGGGCAAGAAGGGCGCCGGAGAAGCGATCGGCCGCATGGCCGCCGTGGCGGCTGACAACTTCAACCCGATGGGCACGGCCCCCTCGCTCAACCAGTTCCTGGCGCCGACGCTGCTCGACCCGATCGTGCAGGTGATGGACAACGAGAACTTCACGGGCCGCCCGATCGCTCCGCCCCTGAACCCGTTCGGACCCGACGAGGCGCGGCACGCGCGCAGCGGGCGGGGGACGAGTGAGGTGGCCATCGGCATCGCGCGAGCGATCAACGACCTCACGGGCGGCGACGACGTGATGCCCGGGGGGATCAACCTCGCGGGCGACCACGTCGAGCACCTCGTCGAGTTCCTGGGCGGCGGGCTCGGGCGCGAGGTCGTGCGGGCGGTGAAGAGCGCCAGGGGTCTGTGGGACCGGGACAACTTCGAGCTCGAGCAGGTGCCGTTCGTTCGCGCGGTCTACGGTGCGCGCACGGAGTTCGTGGACTCGGAGAACTTCTACGGCGACCTGGACGAGATCGCGTATCAGGCGAAGTACATCAAGGGGGCGGAGGAGAGCGGCGACATGGCGCGCGCGAGCGAGCTGGCGCGTCGGTACGCCCCCACGATGGGTATGGCGAAGCGTGGCAAGCACGTCCGCAAGCGCGCGTCGGAGATCCGCAGCGAGGCGTACAAGACCTCTCCGCCGTCGAAAGCACTGCTGGACGAGGCGAACGTGCTGATGCAGCACTTCCACCGTGACTACGTGATCCAGGTCGGCCGGGTTGGGCGCGACTAAAGGAGGCCGCGGCCCTCCCAAGGCTGCGGCCTCCACGCCGTCCATGCGGGAACGGCGGTGCGGCTACCGGCGCACGTTCATGAGTGTGCCGGCGGCGACTGCGGTTTCAGGAATCGCTGAAAAGTTCGGCGGCGAGGAGCGCGCCACGGAGCACGTTGGCCGCGTCGGCCCGGTTCTTGACGGTGGCAGACGCGGGCCTGCTGGGGTCTTGACCGCCCACGCCGACGCAGACGGTGAACGCAGGACCGTCCGCGAACTCGTTGGTGCTGACGCTGGCGTAAAGGCCAGCCTCCTCGGCTGCCTGGAGAAGGTTGCGGATGGTTTCACGGGGCGAGAGGGTGGTGCTCATCAGATTGGTGCCGTGTCGGCAGGGTCGTAGTTCGTCTCTCCGGCGTCATTGCCGAACAGGTTCTCGGGGTCGTCCATGGCTTCCAGGGCAGCGGACGACAGAACGTCCTCCACCCCTTCGCCGTCTCGCAGCCGACGGAACGCCCGCCGGATGTTTCCGGTCTGCTCGACGGTGGCCTTCCC
>JAADHA010000673.1 GCA_013152105.1 Oligoflexia bacterium
TGGCCTGGCCGTAGGTGCCGGTCGCGGCGAGCTTGTGCCAGAGGACGCTCTGTTGATGATCGCCAGGAGCCACCAGCAGGGCGCCATCGTAGAATGTGTTGGTGGCCGGGACGCTCACCAGCCGGGCGCACGGATCCACCGTCAGGTCCAGGCCGCCCTGGATCCCCATCGGGCTGCTCTGAGAGTGACAAGTCATGCACAGATCAGTCAGCAGGTCCTGGACCTGGGACCAGGTCGCAGGACCCGTCGAGCCAGCGCTGGCTGCGCCTGTGTCGGTGGTCAGCGTGGTGGCTGCACCGGTGTCGTCCGCGCCGGCGTCGTCCGCGGTCGGGCCTGCGGTCGATGCGTCTCCGTCAGACCCCGACCCACAGGACACGATCCAGGCCGTGCCGCTGGTCAGCAGGGCCAGGCGCAGGGCCAGGCACAGGGATGGAGCGAGCTTCGGAGTCATCGACATGCCTGGCGAAGATGCCGCGTGATCCGTCTACCGTCCAGACCAATCTCGATCAGTGTTCGAAGTCGGTCGAGTCCACGCCGGCCAGGCGCAGGGCGTCTGAAATCGAGAGCACACCGCCAAGGCCAGCGCCGATGGCGCGTGGTTCGACCCGGGCCGCCAGGTCACGGACCTGCGTGTTCCAGGCGTCCAGGCCGGTCGCATCCAGCATCAAGGCCGCGGCCTGCAACAGCACCGCGGCTTCCTCTGCGTTGTGGGCTGGCGGGAAGTTCTCGCGCGCCCACCACAGTCCAGCAGCGTCTCCAGACACCGCAGCCAGCGCAGCGGCCAGGGCGGCCTGCGGCTGGTGGTCTGCGGAATAAAAACCAGCCCGCGCCCGCATGGCCAGGGCGGCCGCGTCGTCGTCGTAGCCATGGCTGCGCGCGATCACGGCCTCGACCAGGGCGATTCGACCGGCCAGCAGCGGCTCACCCAGGCTGTGGACAGCGTCGACCAGATCCATGTCCGGACCATCGGCGGTGTCTTCACGGTGCGCGATCTCCCGCAGGATCCACCAGGCGGTCGCTTCACGGGTGGCGTCACGGGCGAGCGCTGCGTCCTTGAGCGAGCGGTGGCACTGGCGCTCGGCCGAGTTGAGATCACCGAGGTCAAGCAGGGCGCGGGTCTGCTCGAGGTGGGCCTGCAGCCTGAATGCGCGGTCGGGGTGGCTGCCCGCCGCCTGGGCGAACAGGTCGAGTGCCTGGGCCGGGCGGCCCTGCCGTCGTCGAAGGTGGCCCAGCCAGAGGGCTTCGCGTGCCCGTGCGCTGTCCGTGTCCCACCGCTGGACCCAGGCGTGGAGCTGGTCCACGACGAAGTCTTCGGCCTCGACCGGGAGCTGGTGCGCGGCCTGGGCCTGGACCGTTGGCACCAGCGCGGACAGGGGCTCGGCGCCGAGTGGGGGCAAGGAAACGGCCAGCTCCAAGGCATCGCGCGCGCGCCCCAATAGGGCCAGGCGCATGGCGTCCACCACGGCGGCCAGGGCCTCTCGACCCGGGACAGCGGGGAGCCGCCGCAGCTCCCAGGCGGCGCGCTCCAGAACCCGGGGCGAGGCCGTACCGACCGCGGCGCGGGCGTAGTGCTCGAGCAGCGTTCGCGCTTGACCCAGCGGCAGGGGCGTCTCGCGGAGGATCGCGAAGGCCAGCTCGGCCGCAGCCAGGGTGTCCGCCAGGCGAGCTTCTTCCAGCGCCAGGCTGGTGATCATCGTGGCCGTCTCGACGACATCGGCGGCGGACGCGTCGGCAGAGAGGAGGTGGGTCAGAGGCTGCCAGCCATTGGCACCCGGCTGGGCGGCCTCTCCGCCCGCCTGGCGCAGGCGAGCGATTGTGGCGCGGTCAATCTGCAGGACGGTGTGAGGGTTGCCCTGGGCATCGCCCTCAGCGCTGACGAGCTCGACCAGACCTTGATCCAACCAGGCGCTGAGTTCGCCACGGACCGCCGCACGGACACCGCCAGTACGGGCAAACAGCATGCTGGCCGCGTCGCTGGGAATGTGGAGAACGCGTTCGTGCCCGCCGAAGATCGCCCGCAGATCTTCTGGACCGAGGGGCGGACCCTGGTCCGACCAGGGCGTCTCGATGAGCTGGTCGTCGAGTCGCAGGCCCAAGGCATCCAGGATCGCGCCGCAGTCTGGCGGACGATCCATCGGGTCGAGGCAGAGCAGGCATTGGATCGTCGTTTCTACCCGGGCCGGTACCGTGAAGCCCAAGTCAGAGAGAGGCTGGGCGGGTCCATATTCCCGGCCGCGGACCAGGCTCTCGATGCCCTGTGCCGGCCAAGGCGGCTGGTCCGTCAAGGTCCGGTAGAGGATGACCCCCAGGGCGAACAGGTCGGAGCGCGGGGTCGGTCGGTGGCCAGCCAGGACTTCGGGAGCCAGGTAGTGCAGGGTTCCCCCCACCGGAGAGTCGACGACCCCATGGGCCATCGGGCTGGCGATGTGTGCCAGGCCGAAGTCCAGCAAGCGGACGAGACCGCTTGCCGTCACCAGTACGTTGCCTGGCTTGAGGTCTCCATGCACGATGCCCGCAAGGTGAACCTGCCAGAGGCTGCGCAAGAGCTGCTGCGTGGGCCCTTGCACCAGGGACCATGGGGCGGGGCTTTGCAGGCCGGGAAAGGGCTGGCCGTCGACAAGTTCGGTCACCAGGTAGCGATCATCGCCGTCGCGACCCTGGTCCAGGAGTCGCGCCACACCGGGCAGCTTCAGCGCTCGGAGGATGGCGGTCTCGCGCTGCGCTGTGTGGTCCCCCGAGGCGCTGGCGATCAGCTTCACCGCGACCATCTGGCCGGTCAACTCGTCCATGGCTGTGTAGACCCGCCCCTGTCCGCCGCGGCCCAGCCCATCCACCACGCGATAGCGACGGGCAATGGGGGCGACAGGCCAGTCGTCAGGCCGAGTCATATTCCGTGGGGCTCCGGTGCGGTCCGAGGAAAGCAGCGTATCGCGTCTGGAGGAGGGCTCGCACCCCCACTGTGCCTCTCCCTCTGTGCTGGCTGCGCCGACAAGATCGCTGTCATCGACTGCCAGGCCGTGGCCATGACTACCGCCGACGGCGAGATTGATGACTGCGACCTGCAGGCCTGCCAGGCCGCCTTCGGTGACGGCTGCACGGAACCGTGCGCGATCGAAGACAGCCTCCCACCGCGCTACATCTCCGATGACGGGACGGCATGGGATGTCTACGACTTCTGCCCTGACTGGGGGACTGACACCGGTGGCAAGGGCTGACCGGCGGCCCTAAAACCCATACTCCGGATTGTCCGGGTCAAAGTCGCTGTCCGCCAGGGGCACAACCGTGATGTCCCGAAACTCGTAGTCCTCGACCTTGCGAAGCTGGCCGTCTTCGACATCCCAGGTCCGCAGGCGGACCAGCAGGCCAGTTTGGTCGCTGGTGCAGATGTCGATCCGAACCGCGTAGAGGCCAGGATCCTGGTCCTTGGGCAGGTCCGCTCGCAGGCAGTGAGCCGCTTCGGCGCCGACAAGCGCGGGGCCCAGGTCGGTGTAGGTGGCGCTCAGCGCGTTGTTGGCCGCGATCCGGTCGGTCTGGCTGGTGATGATGCCGACGACCCGGCTCAGATCGATCAGGTCGACGCCGTGACGGCTGCCGTGCATCGCCAGTCTCCCCGCCGGGTCCAGATTCAAGGTGGGCAGCAGGGCGCCGGGCTTGACCTTCATATCGCCATCGTTCCAGCCCTGGCGGTACAGCAGTTCGCGCCCCTTGTGGACCTGACCCACCCACTTCATGTAGATGTCCATGGGTCTGCGGAACTTGACCGCCATCAGGTTGGGGTCCTGCTGCTTGCCATCCGCCCACTCTTCACGGCGGAAAGTGTAGGTGTAGGACGAGAGCGCGGCGGTCGCGGTGCGCATCCGATCAAAGCGCGCCTGGGCTTCGACCGACAGTTCGCTTGCACTGGGGCTGGCGCTGGCGGCACCGGAGAGGACGAGGATCAGCAGGCTGGTCAGCAAGGTTCGCATGGCGGGCGTCTATCTCCTGGCGCGGGTCTGCGGCACGCACTCACAACCACCTTCACGCCCGACGGGCTGAGATTTCCGCGAGAGCGACAAGGGAATCGCCACCCTTTCCCAGCAGGGTGCGCGCTGTCTCGGCCGCGTCGCTGGCGCTGCGCGACAGAATCGCTCGGACGACCTGCTGATGCCCGGCCACATCGTCAAACTCGTCGCCCAACACGCTCAGCAAGAGCGGCTGGACGGGCTGATAGGCGGCAACCAGGCCATTCATGGCCAGGCGGTAGGCGATGTTGTCGCTGGCGTCGACGACGGTGCTCCACAGCTTGAGCGCGGCCCGCTGGCGGCCTGCACGGTCGCTGGCCTGCGCGATTGCCTGGCTGGCGAGTTCGAGGTGGTCCCGGTCATCGGCAGAGTGTCGGGTTGCGGCCAGGCGGGCGGCGTCGACCCCGATACAGGAACGAAGCTCTGCCAGGGCACGCATGGCCTTGGGATCGATGCCACCGCTGTGCACGATGAGCCGCGAGAGCAGCCCC
Source organism: Oligoflexia bacterium (assembly GCA_013152105.1). Classification (GTDB taxonomy): domain Bacteria; phylum Myxococcota_A; class UBA796; order UBA796; family UBA2385; genus UBA2385. Next base: position 4,493 of record JAADHA010000673.1, read on the forward strand.
AGGCCCCCATGACGACGGTAGTCGAGCACGATGGTGCCCGCACCCTGGCGGCTCTCCACGAAGCCAGCGGCAGCCAGGCGCGAAATGGCCTCGCGGACGGCGCCGCGGTTGACCGTGAGCAGCTCAGACAAGGCACGCTCGGCAGGCAGGGCCTGACCAGGTTTGTAGACCCCAGTGAGGATCTCGTTGGAGAGCTGGTCGTAGACATCGCCAGCCACGCTCCGACGCTTCACCGGGCCCAGGGCCATGGTCACCTCGCTGTCCCACCATAGCGTGGTAATGGTCCGGTGGACCGACCACTGGACAGGCACGCACAGGTCCCAGGGGCGCCCTAGTAGAGTTGCTGCTGGGTGAGCATCACGAAGTTCCCGCGGGTCATGTCGGGGATCATGGGCAGCAAGCCGGTGAAGGGCTGATAGGGCACGCCGACATCGACCCGCAGCACCATCCAGTCGCCCTGCGGAAACCAGGTCGCGCTGATGTCACAGCCGGAATTGCAGTCGACATCGGCATTATTGAGGACTTCCCTGGCCTGCGCGACGGCTACGGCCTTGATCTCGGTACCGTCCGCGTCAGCACCCTCGATCACGCCGGAGCCGATGCGGCAGGCGTCTCTGGCAGCGCGACTGATCAGGTACATCCTGGTCTGGAGCAGGGAGAGTTCGACGATGCCCATCAAGATTGTCAACATGAAGGGCAGCGTGAAGGCGAATTCGATGGCGGCGATGCCGCGTCGCGATCGGCGAAGGGTTCTCATTCCGGTGCCGCCTCGCGCTGCCACTCCAGGCGCGCGATCTGCTTGGAGTGCAGCAAGCGGTCGTCCATGAAGAGGCCAACCAGGGGTTGGATGGGACGGGTTGCCTCACAGCGCAGACTGCGCGCTGGGGGGGCTCCCACGGTGTAGGCGTAGACGGTGCAAGTGGGACACTCTCCGCCGCCGAGGTCGACCAGTGCGGTCTGCATGACGTCGGTCGCGCGGGTCTGCACTTGGGCGATGTACTGGTCCTGGTCACCGGGGTCGATCAGGGCGCCAGCCCGACAGCCCAGGTTGGCGGAGGCGTCCAGGGCGGCCTGATGGTAGAACAACCAGCCGAAGTCGATGATGGAGGCGACGACGCCGATCCAGATCGGCAGGGTCAGCACGAACTCGACGGCGTTGTTGCCACGGCGGTGTCGCTGGGTGCGCATGGTGGCCCTACTGCACGATCGCCAGCGGCATCTCGGAGATGATCTCCGAGACGACGGCGGCAAGCTGACTGGAGTCCGAGACGACGACCTTGTAGCCGTCGCCGTGCACCATGGCGTCTAGCATCCAGTCGTCGACCACCAAGGTGACCGCCCAGGTGTGGACTCGCAGATCGTCCCACATGGCCTGGGTGGCCGCGATGGTCTCGGTGCGGATCTCACCGCCGGTTCGAGGCACCGGTCCGACGTACTCGGTCCAGCGATCCTCGACGTAGCCCTGGTCGGCCCGGATGGTTCCCGATGATGCGCCCAGTCCGTTGGGGCGTCCGTCCGTGACCACGATCATGGCGCGGTAGACTGCCCCGGTGGAGGAGTCCTCGAACATCTGCCGAGCCAGCCCGATGCCCGTGCTGTGGTCGGTGCCGGGTTCGTCGGTGTACTCACGGGGCATATCGGGGTAGCACCCGCCGTCTGGGTCGGTGAAGATGTTGCGTTTGGCCAGGGACTTGAGATGGCAAGGGCGTCCATCGTCGTGGTCGTTGTCCGTGCCGCCCTTGCTGGCGATGTTGAGCTTGGCCCAATCGGCTTCGACAGCAGCAGCGTTGGCCGGAACGGCGATCTGGGTAAACGGCGTGTATTCCCAGGCGTAGCGGTTGGTGAAGATGGTCATGCCGACTTCATCCACGCCGCTGGCCGAGCTGCTCACCATGTCCAGAGCGGTGAGCACAGCTTCACGGGCGTCGAGGTACTTGGATTCTCCCCATGAACCGGTGATGTCCATGACGAACACGATCTGGAAGCTGCGGGTGGCCGAGATGGCGTTGGCACGAACGCCGAAGTCGTCGACGTGCCAGATCCGCGCCAACAGAACGGGGATCGCGTGATCATCTACGCGGCCGACGGTCACGGAGACGGCATTTGGCACGACGGGATCGATCGTAAAGACCGGGTCGGCGATCGTGTCGTCCCAGTTGCCGTAGGTGATGTCCAGCAGTTCCGGGGCTTCTCCGGCCACACGGTTCTGGCCGATGATCTGCTCGGCCGCATCGGTGGCACGGGCCTGGTCACCAGTCTGGCGCAGGACGATGAGCGCCGCCTGGCTGGCTGCATCTGCGACATCCTGGGCCTGAGCCTGGGAGAGTCTCATGTAGGCGGTGTCGATGCTGAGCGCGCCAAAGCCCAGCAAGGCGATGACGGCGGTGGCGAGCATCAGGCTGTAGTTTCCAGCCCGGCCGTTGTGGAGCCGCTTGGTGAGATGCGGGCGCATGGGACCCTCCATGGCTCTGACAGTGTGGACGCTTTCTAGCGCGCTGGCAAGGGCTGGGGAGCCGCCAGAGGTGACGCTGCGGTGTCGACAGGGTGTCGACAGGGGGCCGACAGGGGGTCGGCGGCGTCTGCAACTGCGGTCGACCAGCCAGGATGCAAGGATAGGAGTGGGGTGTTGTCCACCCCCGACGACACCCAAGGAGACGCCATGGAGATGAAGTACCCGACCCCTCTGAGTGTGGCTACGCTGTTCGCGCTCTCTCTTGCCGGAAGCGGCTGCGCATCGGTGGTGTCGACAGACTTCGGCACCGACGCCTTGTACGCGGACCTGGTTGCCAGCAGCGACGGCACCAGCACGCACGCCACCGCCACCCTGCGTGTGGGAGACGCCACTTCCAACACCTTCGTCAACCTGGAGGGCGACGACTCGCTAGTCATCACGTCGGGCGATCAGTCTCAGACGATGACCGAGGCCTACCTGGGCGATATCTACTTCTACAGCGCCGACTTCGACCTGTTCGAGGGCGACACCGAGTTCGTGTTCAGCCTGGAGCGGACCATCGACGGGGGGGCCCCCGACAATCGCTGCTCGCTGCCTCAGCCAATCGAGCTGACCCAGCCCAAGAGCGGCGAGACCTTCAGCCGCGAGACCGATGACATCACGGTGAGCTGGACGCCCTCGGACGAGCAGGACCTGGTGCGCGCGACCATCAGCGGTAACTGCATCTGGGACGAAGTCGTAGATGCCGACGGCGACACCGGCACCCTCATCATCCCCGCTGGGACTATCTCGCCCATCAATGACAACGATCCGCAGTCCTGCGACGCGATCATCCTGCTTGAACGGCGAAGGTCGGGCACCTTGGACCCGGCCCTGAGTCAGGGCGGGAAGATCACGGGCGTGCAGTACAGCCAGCAGTTGATCCAGACCGACATCTGAGCCGCGACTCAGTATTCCTGGTCTTCCATGAACCGGGAGACCGCTTCGTTGGTGGCGCGCAAGTTCGGCTTGAGACGGCCGATGATGAAGCGCTCGAGCACCGGCGCGGCTCGCCGGGCGATCACCTGGGGCAAAAAGGTGAACGCCTCGGGGTGGATCTTCAAGTCGCCTTCGAAGGTGATGAGCGTGATGTCGCCGTCTGCTTCGTAGCGGTTGGTCCCCTTGGACGTCATGCCGCCTCGAAGGACGCCCGTCTCGTGCCACCACTCCACCAGCCACCGTGACTGGTCCCAGCTTGCGTGGTCGATCCACTGGATGAGGTCTGGCTTCACCATCGGCCGCAACACCGCCGGGATGTCATCAGACGACCCCACCCAGCGCTTGACGAAGCGCTGGACCTGGCCCAGATCCTGGTGCTCGATCAGCTCGATGCGGTCGACATTGGGCAGGTAGGCGAGCAGGTCGTCCTGCCGATCGCGGATCGTGGTCCAGACCAGATCGCGGGGGAAGGGGATCTCGTGGGTCAGCGTGAAGCGCATGGGGGAAGCCTCTCCTGGCCAGCCACGTTAACCGCCCGCCCGTCTGCGGTCGGACTGGACGCAGCTCAAGCGGAGTCACAGCGATGAAGCGCATCTCCTCTATCAAGAAGCGCTGGTCCATGGACCAGCTCATCACCGGCATCGAACTGCCCCAGTGGTTGTCGCTCCTCAAGACCAATGACTACCAGGTCGACAGCACCTATGCCCACCGGGCGGCCTGGGTGTCGGCCCTGTCACTGCCAACCACGGCGCTGGGTCGATTCGAGGATGCCCGCTTTGGCCGGACGCTCGCGGCGATGGAGATCGATCCCGAGCCCATCTTCGTGCTGGGCCACTGGCGCAGCGGCACGACCCACCTGCACAACCTGCTGGGGCGCGTGCCCGAGCACACCTATTCGACCGTCTACCAAGTCATGATGCCGGGCAACTTCCTGACCACGGGCAAGCTGCTCCCAGACCTCACCAGCCGGCTGATGGACGACACCCGGACCTACGACAACGTCAAGCAGGGCTGGCACGAAGCCGCCGAAGACGAGATCGCGCTGGCCAAGCTGACGGGCCTCTCGCCCTACATCTCCTTCATGTTCCCCGACCAAGCCGCAAAGTACGAGAAGTACGTGGACTTCATCGAGGCCACGCACGAAGAGCGCGAACGCTGGAAGCAAGCCCTGCGCTACTTCATCAAGAAGATCATGCTGGCGACGGGGGGCAAGCGGGTGATCATCAAGAGCTGCACCCACACGGCACGCATTCGGCTCTTGCTGGAGATGTTCCCCAACGCGCGCTTCGTGTTCATCCACCGCCATCCCTACGAAGTCTTCCTGTCGACCCTGCACATGCGCAGCCACACCGACTGGGAGAACTTCTTCCACCGCCCCGAAGAAGTGTGGGAAGCCCAGCGCCACGCCCAGACCCTGGCCTTGGGCCAGCGCATCTTCGAACGCTACCTGGCCGACCGGCGCTTGATTCCAGAAGAGAACCTGGTCGAGCTGGCCTACAGCGATCTGGTTGGACACGAGATGGCCGTGATGGAGCACCTATGGGACACCCTTCGCATTCCGAACTGGGACAACGCTGAGCGCGTGCTCCAGACCTATGTCGATGGCCTGGCTGGCTACCAGACCAACAAGCTCAAACGGATCACCAAGCGGGACAAGGGCGCCGTCTATGAAGCCTGGCGGCCCATGTTCGACGCCTTTGGCTATGACCCCGAGTATTCCTCGCCCGCCCCGCACCCTGCTGTGTCTTCGCCCTCCTCCGAGCTGCCCGCTCCCGCCGACCAGGAGTCTTCCTCATGATCGAAATGCGCACCGAGATCGAGACCCAACTCGACGACGCCAGCGCCCAGTCCAAGCGCTATGTCCACCCCAAGCTCCTCAAGATGTTCGATCTGGCGGGCATGAACGCGACCTTCACCCGCGCCCAGGGCCAGTACCTGTGGGACGCCAAGGGCAACCGCTTTCTGGACTTCCTGACCGGCGGTGGCGTCTACCTGATCGGGCGCAACCACCCGACCGTACGCCAGGCGATCAAGGACGCTGTGGACCTGGACCTGCCGAACTGGACCATCGTCAACCCCAGCCTGTTGGGCGGCTTGCTGGCGGGCAAGTTGATTGAAAAGGCCGGCAGCCACTACGGCAAGGTGATCTTCACCAACACCGGCACAGAGTGTACCGAGGTCATGGTGCGCTTCGCCCGCTACGTCACGCGGCGTCGGCGTTTTCTGTACCTGGAAGGCGCGTTCCACGGGCGCACCTACGCCGCGATCAGCATGTGTGGCAGCAAGGCCCTGCGCGAGGGCCAGGACCCGCTGATGCCCACCTGCACGCCGATCCGCGTCAATGACATCCGGCAGCTTCGTCGCGAGCTGGCGCATGGCGACGTGGCCGCGGTGGTCTATGAACCCGTTCAGGGCATGACCTGCGAGGTCCTCGACAAGGGCTACCTGCGCGAGGCCGAGATCCTCTGTGACCAGTACGGCACGCTGCTCTGTGCGGACGAAGTCCAGACCGGCCTGTGCCGCACCGGTCCTTGGTTCCGCAGCACGGCGGACGGCATCCGTCCCCACATGATGTCGTGCAGCAAGATCCTGTCGGGTGGAGCCATGCCGGTCGGGGCGGTGCTGGTCAGCGAGGACGTCTACCAAAAAGTGTTCTCCAAGTTCCAAAGCGGCCCCTTCTACTTCTCCACCTTTGCCGAGGGAAACCTGGCGATGGCGGCGGCGCTGGCGACCATCGACGTGCTCGAAGAGATGGACGCGCCAGCGCGGGTGGCCGAGTTGTCGGCCCGCATCGAGGCCGGCGTGGCCGAGCTTGCCAAGCGCTACGACTGCATCAAGGAGCTGCGGGGCAAGGGCCTGATGCGCTGCATCTACTTCAAGGACAGCGCCGACCTGAAGCTGAAGTTCCAGCAGAACCTGTTGGCAGCGGCAGACCCGGCCGCCTTCGGCGCGGCCGTGCACGTCGACCTCTACCGCGAACACCGGATCCTGCTCCAGGTGCCGGGTCCTGGCGCCAACGCCATCAAGTTCCTGCCGCCGGCCTGTGCCTCGGTCGAGGACGTGGACTTCTTCCTGTCCGCACTCGACGACGTGCTGGCCCGCTACTACTCGGAAGCTGGCCCGGCGGTGAACCTGGGGCGAACGGCGCTCAAGGCGACGCTCGGCCAAGCCGCCGAGATGATCCCCGACCAGTACGTGCCACCCTTCCTCAAGAAGGCCCTCGGCAAGTAGCGGGTCGCGGGTCGGTCGGTGTCCGACATAGGCTAGACTGGGCCAGGCTGGATCGGGCCCGGTCCATCGCCTGCCGTCTTGGAGGCCCTGTGCGTGCTGCAATCCTGATGATCCCGCTGCTGCCGGTGCTCCTGGTGGGGTGCAAGCGACCGCCCGAAGCCCCAGCCAAGCTCTCCGACCTGTGCAGCTACGTGTTCGAGCACATGGCGGACGAGGACGACGCGGCGCTCGCGGCTGGCGTCGAGAGCCTGGCGGTGTGGTTCCAGGACCACGGGCTGGAGGAACCCGAAGATGGGTACGAGCTCAACAACATCGACGCGGACGCGGTCTACAGCCTGGGGGACATCGACCTGTCCGAGATCTCTCGCGAGGAGTTCGCGGACTCCCTGGCGGGTGCGGCCGTGGTCAACCAGCACAAACACTCGCTGGACGACCTGGCCTACGCCATCGTCGAGGCTGACCAGATGGACGTCTTCCCCGACGACTACGACGTCTTCGAGCGGACCTTCTTGAGCGACCTGGGCTGCTTCATGGACCATACGTGCGACCAGACGGAAGCGCTGAACTACAGCGAAGCGTCGTACCCGGGCATCAGCGTGAAGTCCGAGAACCACGCCCAGTGGCGCTGGGTGGACACCGACAACCGCAGTGCGCTGGTGCATCGCGCCTGGTTGACGGGCCCGGCCGACATCAGCCCAGCCCT